>CAYVUF010000208.1:0-4599 GCA_964454605.1 uncultured Bacteroides sp. | reverse complement strand
TTTTTTCTATTTTCTGCTTGCCTTTGTTTTTTCCTTAATTATTGTATCTTTCACTGGAACAGACCGACCTATTGTGAAGCAGTTGATGGAAGAATCCGCTGCGGAAGAAGCGGGAATAGAAGTAGGGGATGAGATTGTCAGCATCAATGGAGAAAGAACGCATATTTATCGGGAGGTTAGTCTGATTTCTGCTTTAAACAAGGGACAGACGATGGACATCGTTATCCGACGTGACGGACAGAAGCAGGAACTGACCCTGACTCCGAAATACAGCGAAGCAGACGGTAGATACTATATCGGACTGGTAGGCGCAGGGGAGTATATGAAGTGCAATCCGGCGCAGGTATTCCAATATGGCTTTTACGAAGTGCAGTACTGGGTGAAAGCAACTTACAAGAGTCTTTTGATGCTGCTGCAAGGGCAGGCAACAAAGGATGATGTTTCTGGTCCGATTGGCATTGCACAGTTTGTAGGAGATACTTATGAGGAAGTAAAACCTTATGGTATTTCTTCCATTATTTTTACCATGATGAATATTGTTATTCTGCTGTCCGTCAATCTGGGTATCATGAATTTGCTGCCCCTTCCGGCATTGGATGGCGGACGACTGGTATTTATGTTTATTGAAGTTCTCCGGGGCAAGCCGGTATCACCAGAGAAAGAAGGCATGGTACATTTTGCCGGACTGGTGGCATTTATGATATTGATGGTATTTATTATGTACAATGATATTACCAGAATTTTCCAGTAAGCAGGAAGTAGCAGTGGTATCTGCTTTTACCATATGGTAAAAAGTGATAAAAAAATGTAAAAATCGCATAACGAATTGACAAATTCCACTAAAATGATACAATATCTATACTATTAGGCAGGAGGAATTTGAAATGGGAAAAACGAAAACAGCAGTAGAGATATATTTGTCTACGGTATTCAAATGGGGATTACTTATTTTAGTAAGTGCCTGTATGTGTGCTACGGTTACCTTTAATGCTGAGAAATTGTTTGGATTGTATCCTACGGTACCATGGGGTGCTACCATTGGTCTGGGAGTGATGGATGTTGTATTTTTTGCAATCGCTGTTTATATTGTGAAAACATCCATTGACAGCGAAGGCTATTTAAAAGAAGGCAGATTAAAAGTTGGGAAGACTTTTTCTGTTGTGGTTCTGGTGATTCAGTGGAATTATTTATTGTATATGCTTCCAACGAGAACCTTTTGGGGATTTTTATTCTTCTTCTTGATTTTAATGGCGTTTTTTCTGGACATTAAGATGCTGCTTGGAAGTGGTCTGGCATGTATGGTTTCTTTGTTTATTGGATGGGGTATTAAGGGAACTGAACTGCTTCCGGTAAAGGATGAATTATTTCTTACGGATGTTATAATTTGTTTGCTGGCATTGATTTTGTCGTTGGCAGGACTGATTATTTTCGTATTCTTTGTAGCCCATTTTCTGGTGAATGCCAAGAAGGATGAGCTGGAGAAGAACAATGAGCAGGTGATGAGTGTTTTAGCGGCTGTTCAGAGAATTTCCGATAATTTGTACACAGCAGGAAGCTCCCTGTCACAGATTTCAGATAATGAAAGTGCTTCGGCACAGCAATTGGCAGCGACCAGTGCGCAGTTAGTCGAAAGCAGTAACCGGTTAAGTTCCAGAACGGATGAAAGTATGTCGAATCTGGAAGAACTGAGTGAATGGGAAAAAGTTGTGGCAGAGAATGTGGAGAAAGTAGAAGCTGCTTCCAAAAATCTGTTGGATAAATCTTTGGAAAATGAAAAACTATTAAATGATTTGCACAGTATTAACGGTGAAGTATCAGCATCCATGAAGGCAACAACGGATATTACACAGAAGTTGTCAGATGCGGTACAGAGAATCGGAGTTACCTTAAAGCTAATCAGTGATATTTCCAACTCAACGAATTTGCTGGCACTTAATGCTTCTATTGAAGCAGCCAGGGCAGGAGAGGCAGGAAGAGGCTTTGCAGTTGTGGCAACAGAGGTAGGTAACCTGGCAAACAGTACGCAGCAATCTTTGAAGGAAGTAGAAGCGGTTATTGAACTGGTACAGAACAACGTGAAGGAAATTACCTTGCAGGTGGAAGAAAACTCGAATAAGCTGGGAACGCAGAATGAATACTTTGCGAATGTGTTTGACAGTATGAAAGAAATGACAGAACTGCTGAATCGTTCTGTTGATGCGATCAACACCATGGGAGATGCTCATGGCAAGCAGTCACAGGTTATTAAGAAAACAGTTTCCATCAATCAGGAGATTGCAGAAAGTTTCCGAAGTGCAAATGACCAGTTTGAGTCCATCAATGAAATGGCGGAAAGCAATGCAAATGATACAATGGAAGTAGCTGCACAGGCAGGTGCTATTGGAGAAATGGTTGAAGAAATCAATCGTTTATTGAAGCAGGAAAATTAGCATGAAAATATGATTTTACCAAAAGGATTCATTTTCAGAATGAGTCCTTTTTTGGTATTTTTACTAAACAGACCCCCTAAATTTTGGATAGGTTGTATTCTTGTCAAAGGAGAATAAGAGGGGTATAATCTGATTATTCTATTATTCTTAAATTCTTTTGCAGCGTATTCGCTGTAAATTCCAGAAGATGATTGGAGCAAAGAATGTTTTATGATGTGAGTGTGTACTGGAATGCAGGAGCAGTCAAGGCGGTAAATCAGGATTCTGTACTTGTATTGCAGGCATTAACAGGAAGAGGACGAATCCTGCTGGCGGCTGTTTGTGATGGAATGGGAGGCATGGAACAGGGAGAAGATGCCAGTGGTTATGTGACAGAAGAACTGACCGCATGGTTTTATGACAGTCTGCTTACGGACATTGGCAAAAGAAAACCGATATGGGTTATCAGAAGGTCTTTGGAACGCAAAGTATATCAGATGCAGAGCCGAATGCAGCGCTATGCAGGGAAAAGGAAAATATCTCTGGGGACTACCATGTCGGTACTGGTTTTGTGGGAGAGAACTTATATGTTCTGGCATCTGGGGGACAGCCGGATTTATCAGATTTCCGGCAAAGTAAGGAAGATGACTCAGGACCATGTACAAGGAACCAACAGATTAACCAGGTGTGTAGGAAGTTTTGGATTTTTTCTGCCGGAATATAAAATGGGTATCATGAAGAAGCAGACCGCTTTTCTATTGTGCAGTGATGGGTTCTGGCATAAATTGCAGGAGAAAGAAATAGGAGAGGTACTTTGCCCATATCATGTGCGAAGGGAAACCGGAGAAAGACGGTTAAAGGAACTGGCAGAGGCGGTGATGCGGCGAGGAGAGCAGGATAATATATCGGCACTTTACATAAAATGCAGCAATACCGAAAAATGAAATTAGTAGGAGAAAGAACATGGAAAGGACAGAGAGAATCAGGGAAAACGAAGAAACCACACCGCTTGTTCTGGCAGGGAAGTATGAACTGCGGAAAGTAATCGGAGAAGGCGGCAGTGGCGTGGTATATCTGGCATGGGATAGAAATCTGGAACGTCTGGTTGCCATCAAGGCAGCAAAAGTAGAAGAGCAGCAATTGAAAGCCGAAATGGAAATGTTAAAGAAGCTGAAGCATCCCATGCTGCCGGAATTATATGATTATTTCTATGAAGAGAATGGTTATCTGGTCATGGAATACATGGAAGGAGAAGGTTTACATAAAATCATAGAAAGAGAAGGACAGATTGAAGAAAGACAAGCAGTTATCTGGGCAGAGCAGATATTGCTTTTTCTGACATTCCTGCATGAACAGTCTGTTATCTATCGGGATTTGAAACCAGAAAATCTTATAGTTTGTCCGGATGGAAAGATTCGTTTTGTTGATTTTGGCGCAGCTTTTTTACGATATTATGATGGCACCAAGGAAGAACAACTGGCAGGCACTCCGGGGTATGCAGCACCAGAACAGTGGAAGCAGGAGGGAACACAAAGCAGAACACTGGAACCAAGCTGTGATATTTATGCCTTTGGAGCACTGCTATACCATATGCTGACCGGGTATCATCCAGCTTATTTATCTGGTGGTATGCGCCCGGTTCGGAATCTCAATCCGGTTTTGTCCAAAGGGATTGCCTATGTGATTGAAAAATGTACTTATGCCATTCCGGAGAACCGTTATCAGACTACAAAGGAAGTGTTGGAAGATTTGCACCAAGTAGGCAGAACCAGAAGGTGGAAGGAGAGAAAAACTAGTTTTTGCAGAAGACAAACGATACTGAAAAGAATGGAGAAAAGAATCTGGCTGACGGATAAAAGGAGCATCGGTTTGTTTGGTGTTGGGATTGGTGCGGTATTATGTTTTCCGTTTCTGTTGGGGATACCGCATTATGCAAAGGAGCAGGAAACAGTGCTACCGGTGGTAGTTTATAATAAGCAGGGACAGAAGGTGATTATCCGCTATGACAGCATTTATAAGATGCAGGGAAATCTGGTATTTGAACTGGAGGAGGAACTTTTTGATGGAGCAGGAATGCAGGAATTATCGGTGGCTTTAACAGACTGTTTAACCGGACAAAAGAAGGAGAGGGTTTTCTATCTGCAGGGACAAAGTAAGGAACACTTTGAAAATTAGATTGGGAAAATTAGAT
>CAYVUF010000207.1:0-4609 GCA_964454605.1 uncultured Bacteroides sp. | reverse complement strand
GGGCAGCAAGAATTATGGACCAGTTATGTGAAGCAGGTGTGGTAGGAGAAGAGGAAGGAACGAAACCTCGTAAAGTATTGATGTCTGCAGAAGAATTTGAACAACTGATAGAAGAAGTGATATAAACATTGAGGAGAAAAAATCATGAAAACAGATATTGAAATTGCACAGGAAACCGTTATGGAGCCAATCGTAAAAGTGGCAGAGCGAATTGGTCTGCAGGAAGATGATTTAGAATTGTACGGAAAGTATAAGGCAAAGATTTCTGATGAATATGTGGAACGTGTCAAAGACAAACCGGATGGAAAACTGATTCTGGTAACTGCAATCAATCCGACTCCGGCAGGGGAAGGAAAAACCACAACCAGTATCGGACTGGCACAGGCATTTGGCAAAATGAATAAAAGTGCGATTCTTGCTCTGCGTGAGCCATCGCTGGGTCCATGCTTTGGAATCAAAGGAGGAGCTGCTGGCGGCGGTTATGCACAAGTGGTTCCTATGGAGGATTTGAATCTTCATTTTACTGGAGATTTCCATGCGATTACTTCGGCGAATAATCTTCTTGCGGCACTGATTGACAATCATATCCAGCAGGGGAACGAACTTGGCATTGATACCAGACAAGTTGTATGGAAAAGATGTCTGGACATGAATGACCGCGTGCTGCGCAATGTGGTAGTCGGAATGGGAAATAAGATGGATGGTGTGGTAAGAGAAGACCATTTTGTCATTACGGTGGCATCGGAAATTATGGCAATCTTATGTCTGGCATCCGATATGAATGATTTGAAGGAAAGATTGAGTCGTATTGTTGTTGCATATAATTATGCAGGGGAACCTGTAACAGCAGGTGACTTGCAGGCAGTAGGGGCAATGGCAGCTTTGCTGAAAGATGCCATGAAACCTAATCTGATTCAGACTTTGGAGCATACACCAGCGTTGGTTCATGGTGGTCCATTTGCCAATATCGCACATGGCTGCAACTCTGTGCGTGCAACGAAAACAGCAATGAAAATGGCGGATTATGTAATTACAGAGGCTGGCTTTGGAGCAGATTTAGGTGCGGAGAAGTTTTTTGACATAAAATGTCGTATGGCAGACCTGAAACCGGATGCTGTGGTTCTAGTGGCAACGATACGTGCACTGAAATACAATGGAGGTGTTCCAAAGGCGGAATTGTCAGCAGAAAATATGGAAGCTCTGCAGAAAGGAATTGTAAATCTGGAGAAACATATTGAAAACTTGCAGAAATACGGTGCGCCAATCGTGGTTACACTGAACTCTTTTATAACAGATACGGATGCAGAAATTGCGTTTGTGCAGAAATTCTGTGAGGATAGAAATTGCGAGTTCGCTCTTTCACAGGTTTGGGAAAAAGGCGGCGAAGGCGGCATAGAACTGGCGCAGAAGGTGCTTCATACTTTGGAAAACAAGCCTTCTCAGTTCCAGGTACTTTACGAAGATTCTCTTTCCTTAAAAGAAAAAATTGAAACTGTTGCCAGAGAAATTTATGGTGCAAAAGGTGTAAACTATGCACTGGCTGCCAGCAAACAGTTACAGAAACTGGAAGAACTTGGCTTTGGAGAAATGCCTGTATGTATGGCAAAGACCCAGTATTCTTTATCGGATGACCCGACTCTTCTTGGCAGACCGGAGAATTTTGAGATTACCGTCCGGGAGGCTTATGTTTCAGCAGGAGCAGGATTTGTAGTTGTGTTAACCGGTGCAGTTATGACGATGCCAGGCTTACCGAAGAAGCCGGCAGCTTATGGAATTGATGTAAATGATGAGGGTGTAATAACAGGACTTTTCTAGGAGGTAGAGGCAGATGCCACAGATAATTGATGGAAAAATGATTTCCACACAGATAAAAGAAGAATTGAAAGAAAAAGTAACAGCAATGAAAGCAGAAGGAATATCGATTTGTCTTGCTGTTATTCAGGTCGGAAATGACCCGGCTTCCAGTGTCTATGTAAACAATAAGAAAAAAGCGTGTGCTTACATAGGAATTGAATCTCTGGCTTATGAGCTTCCAGAAGAAACCACACAGGAGGAACTGATTGCCTTAATTCAGGAACTGAATCACAGAAAAGATGTGAATGGAATTCTGGTTCAGCTTCCGGTGCCGGAACACATTGATGAAGATGCTATCATTCGAGCAATTGACCCAAAGAAAGATGTGGATGGTTTTCATCCTCAGAGTGTGGGTGCTCTTTGCATTGGGCAGCCAGGGTTTGTGTCATGTACCCCGGCAGGCATCATACAGCTTCTAAAGCGTTCTGGGATTGAAATTGCAGGAAAAGAGTGTGTGGTTATCGGCAGAAGCAATATTGTGGGAAAACCGATGGCATTGCTGCTTCTTCGGGAAAATGGTACGGTTACGGTAACACATTCCAGAACAAAAGATTTGAAGGAAGTAACCAGAAGAGCAGATATTCTGGTTGTGGCAATCGGAAAACCCAAAATGATTACAAAAGAGTATGTGAAAGAGGGCGCAGTTGTTATTGACGTAGGAATTCACAGAAATGAAAACAATAAGTTGTGCGGAGATGTTGATTATGATGATGTGGCTCCGGTATGTAGTGCCATTACCCCTGTTCCAGGCGGTGTAGGACCTATGACAATTGCCATGCTGATGCATAACTGTGTGGAGTCAGCAGCACTTAATCGTTAAGGAAGGAAACTGCTTATGAAATGCCCAAATTGTGGGAAAGAAATAGAAGAAGGACATCTGATATGTGAAGTTTGCGGCGGTGAAATTCAGATGGTACCCGATTTTGAACCGGAAATAGAAAATAGTATAACGGAAACACTTTCTACATTGGCTGCATTACAGGAGGAAAGACCTAATGACGAAGTACAGCAGGAAATGCAGGAATCTGATGAAGAAGAAGCAGATGAATTGGAAATAGAAGAAAAGGAAAAGAAAAGACGTAAGTCCGGTGTCATGATTTCCACGGTGGTTGTCTTTTTTATGGTCCTTTTTACTTATGGTTTGTACCAATATCATATCAATACGGTTGCTTATCAGATGGATAAAGCAAAAGAATATGCGGCACAGGAGGAGTATGCGCAGGCAATTAGTTGTCTGGAGGCTGCTTATGAAAAAGATGATTCACTGGCGCAGATATTATTTTTAAAGGCAGATTATTTTTATTTGTTGTCTGACAATGAGTCCGCCTTAAACAACTTGAAGCAGATTATTGAAAAAGGCACTTTTCCAGAAGAAGATGTGGAAGAGGCCTACGATAAGATGATTACCATTTATTCCAACGAAAAGCGATATGAAGAAATCAATACGCTGCTGGAAAATTGTACGGAAGATGTGATTGTCAACCGGTTTCAGGGGTATATGGCAAAGGAACCCGAGTTCAGTTATGTAGAGGGGGACTATGCAGAGATTATTCCGCTGAAATTAAGCTCCAACACTTCAGGAACTATTTATTACACAATGGATGGAACAACACCTGATAAAAACAGTGCTGTTTATACAGCACCGCTGTTTCTGGAAAGCGGGGATTATATCATCAGTGCTTTTTTTGTGAATGACTATGGAATTGAAAGTGAGATTGTTAAGAAAACATACCATGTTAGTCTGGAAGTGCCGAATGCACCGGAAATTGCTGTATACAGCGGAGAATATCATGAGCCAATGGTAATTTCAGTACAAGGGCAGGAAGGCTGCGCTATCTATTACACAACAGATGGTTCTGAGCCAACCAGGGACAGTGTGCCTTATACGGGTCCTATTCCGATGCCTCTGGGCAGTACACATTTTAAATTTGTAAATATCAGCAAAGAAGGTGTGTCCAGCGAGGTTACCATGCGTACCTACCGGCTGACACTGACTGACACGATTACAACGGAAGAAGCAGTTTCCAGACTGATTACAGGTCTGGTGGAAAGCGGTTATCTGGAAGATGCCAGTGGCAAGGTGGAGAAACTTGGTATTACGTATCACTATGAATTCAGTTCGGTTATCAGTATTGATGAGGAAACATATTTTACCATCAACGAATGCTATGATGATGGAACCGGTGTGGTGAACCGAACCGATAAAGTTTTTGTGGTGCAGGTATATACGGGTGCAGTAGCACGACTTGGCTATGATGAGAATGGAGCTTATATGGCTTTACCACTGTAAAAAACTATTGCAAAAATAAAAAACTTCCTTTATCATATATGAGATGCGTTATTATTTGATAATGTGAAAGGGATGTTTTAATTTAGGAGGAGCAGATAATGTACAAGATTTTAAAAGCTGAGGAGCTTACAACAAATATCTTCCTCATGGTAGTTGAGGCAAAACGTGTTGCAAAATCCTGTCAGCCAGGACAGTTTATTATTGTCAGAATGGACGAAGAAGGAGAAAGAATCCCTCTTACAATTTGTGATTATGACAGAGAACAGGGCACTATCACAATTGTTTTCCAGATTGTTGGAGCAGGAACACAGAAACTTTCCAGTCTGAAAGCAGGCGACACTTTTCATGATTTCGTAGGACCTTTGGGATGTCCTTCTGAATTTGTGAAAGAAGAGGAAGAAAGTCTGAGAAAGAAGAATATTCTTTTTGTAGCAGGTGGTGTAGGTACAGCTCCTGTATATCCAC
>CAYVUF010000206.1:0-4612 GCA_964454605.1 uncultured Bacteroides sp. | reverse complement strand
AATTTCGGAAAAAACCTTTCTGGATGCACCAGAGGAGCAGAAGGAGTTTTTACAGCTTTTTTCTTTTATCTGTATGCTGAGTTTTGATGTATATGTGAAACGATTGTTGATAGAGAAAATTATTGACAGCATGAAAGAAGAGAAAAAGGAAGGTGGAAAGGATGGCAGAGCAGGCAAAAAGGATGTATGAGCTGACAAGTCATGGCTTTGATGTCGATACCGGAATTGCCATGTGTGCAGGGGATGAAGAAATTTACCAGGAAGTTCTGGCAGCAGCCTTAGAAGAAGGCAGAGAGAAAATTTCTTTTATCAGAGAATGTTATGATAAGAATGATATGAAGCGGTACTGCATTGAAGTGCACGGACTGAAAAATGCGGCGAAGTCAATCGGTGCGCTTAAGCTGTCGGAATTGGCAAAAGAACAGGAATTTGCAGTAAAAGAAAATAACCTGTCTTTGGTTAAGCAGGGGATAGATGGGCTTCTTACAGAGTACCGGAAGATTACCGATGCCATACAAGAATGGATGAATGCCCAGTGAAAAGACGAAAAAAGGTTCGCAGATGTGAAAAACATTTGCGAACCTTTTGCTTTTATTTTGCGGCGTTTGCAGCAAAATCGGTGTTGACTAAATCTTCATAAGGAACTCTGTTTTCCAGTTCCCCGGATTCTTCCAGAATGTTCTGTAATAAATCAAAACTTTCTTTTTCAAATATCAAATCCGATTTCCAGGTGTCCTGACTAGCATAGCGTTCTACGATAGTGGTAATGGTTTCCCGTTCGGTTTCTTCAAACTGGGGACGGATGACAGTAGCAATGTCTTCTGCGGAATGTGTCTGTACATAATCCATTCCCTTCTGGAGAGCATTGGTAAATGCCTGCATGATTTCTGGATTTTTTTCGATAAAACTCTTTTTTGCGGAAAAAGCGGTGTAAGGTACATAGCCGGAATCTTCTCCCAGAGAGGCAACAACATAACCATCGCCTTTGGCTTCCAGAGAAGTGGCATGGGGTTCGAATTCTACGGAAAAGAAAGGTTTACTGCACCAGATGAAAAGTACAGCCGCAGAGTTTATGGCTTTGGGCATCAATCTGGAGAGAGGACAGCAGCCTTTTCCAGAAAGTTTTCTTCTGGAGAAGAGAAAGTGTCATGTATTGTGTCTGCCAGGTGCTTTCCGGTGTACCGGAAGGCGAAGGAGCAGAGAAACCAGTCACATACAAAGCCGAAGATTCTGGTTGGAATATCGCCCCAGAAGGTTCTGGAGAACCTGCAAACGCTGACCTGTGAACAGTGTTTATCTGGGTAATCTGTTCCGTTAAAAGCTGATATTTTTCCTCGTAAAAATGTTCCGTAATGCGTGCCTTCAGATACAGCCGATTCAGTCGTTCTCTTTCTGCCAGCAACGAAGCAGCAGATTGTTTGGGGAGATCAGAAACAGAGGACTCCGGGGAATGCCGCAGGGTTTCCAACAAGCACTGCAATTTCGTTTGCAATAAGGTATTTTGTTCGGTAATAAGTTGTTTTTCGGTTTGTGTCAGGGCAAAGGCTTCCACCGTCTTTTCGGACAGACAGGCACTGCGATGAGGGGAAGCATACCGACTGCTGCAACGGTAAGATTTCGTCAGACGATACGTACCGTCTTTGCGTTTGCTTTTTTTGACAAAGCCGGATAAGTTTTTGCCACAGACAGGACAGCGTATCAGCGAAGAGAACAGGTAAGGTTCTTGCTGATGGTATACTGCTTTGGTCTGGACGGTGGAAGTTAGCTGTTGAAACTGTCCGGGGGAGATATAGGCATCGCAATAGCCAGAAATGCCATAAAGACAGCCGCAATAAGTGGGTGAGGAAAGTACCCGCTGTATCTGGTAACAGGAAGGCGCATCCGTACCATATTTGTTCTGAATGTAACGTATGGTTTCCTTCTTAGAACAGGTTTGAAAATAGCAGGCGAAAATGTCTTCTACAACCGGCTTTGTCTTTGCATCTATGACAAGCTGTTTCTGCTCATTGACGAGATAACCATAAGCAGGTCTGCCGCTTAAATATTCCCGGTGGCTTTTTTTGTATGCAAAGACACTGCGGATACGTTCAGAATCTCGGTCGCATTCATTTTCATTGACAGACAGCATAATGTTGATGGCAAAGCGACCATTGGAGGTGGAGGTGTCGTATTCTTCAAAAATAGTTTTCCAGTTGCAGTTATGCGCTTCTAAGACTGCCTGTGTGTTGTGATAATCTTTGATGTTGCGAAACCAACGGTCCAGCTTCGTTACCAGAATCAAATCAATTTTATCGGCTTTTACATCATTTAGCAGGCGCAGCAAATCCTTCCGGTTCTGCATTTTTTTGCGGGCGGTAATGCCTTCATCTGTGTAGTAGTCCACGATGGTATAGTGGTGGGCAAGTGCGTAGTCAGTCAGTGCCTGTTTCTGGGCATCTAAGGAGAGTCCGTCACGAACCTGCAGGTCCGTACTGACCCGGTCATAAATAGCACATCGAATCATAATTGCCTCAATGTTTTTTAGTTCATTCTATTCGGGAGAAAGCAACATGTATTACACAGACACTTCATTTTCTGTTGAAGGAAGATATCGGAAGAGAGTATGCAAAACAACTGGTACAGGAAGAGGTTAAAAAATACAAAAATGGCCTGGATAAGACAGGAGCCAAATATAAAAGTCTGTCAGAGGAAACACAGGAGGATGGCTCTGTGGTAATTGAAATCAAGAAGCAGTACAGCACTTCTCCGGTTGGTTCTTATTTAGATTAAGTTTAGATTAAGCCTGCTGATGGATATGCAGATACTTGTTGAGAATTATTTTCAGAAATATCGGTTTTTGGGTGAATCCCTTGAAACCGGTATTTTTTTGCTTTAAAATGGGGGATAATGAAAGGGAGAAAGGACTGGAATATGGACTTTAGAAAATTAGACAAGAGCATTGTGGGAGTAGTGAAGGAACAGCAGATTAAATTAGGATATCGCAGAGAAAAGGTGCGCTTATACTATCCCTTGTCTTCGCTGAATCGTCTGTTGGGAACGCAATATAGCTCAAAACAGATGCGGGAGAGTATGGAGCAGTACCAGAACCAGGTGTCTGATAAATATGGCAGGATGGAAATATCCCATGTGGGAGAACGGTTCTGCTTTGTGATGCCCGAGCAGGGCAGTGAATACATTCATGAGCATACCGGTGAGGATAAATTTCTGGTGGAACTAATTGAAACGCTTCGGAAACATGAGGTGATATTTGAAGAAGTACTGGCAGTGTTTTTTCGGTATTCCGATAAAGTTCATATAGAAAAATTAAAGCAGCAGGAATTTGACTATCTGATTTTCTTTGAAGATGGTATTCCGGATGATTTCATTTATTGTCTGAATGTAGATGAAGAACATATTATTTATCACCGTTTCACTCCAGATGATTATGCAGCATTTCTGGAATAGTGCAGGTGCAGTAACCATGCAGGTTCCACTGTAAAATCACCTTGACCGCCGGAAAAGGCTGCGGCAGTAGAGCCAAAGTCAATGCTCTGGTCGATGGTAAGGTCTGTGGATGGGTCAATATCATTCTTTTTCAGGATATATTCAAATACCATCTCTGGCATACCACCTGTTGTTCCCTGAATCATGTAAATTTCTGCCATGTACCTTATGACCTGCGGGCATTCTTATGGACGGTTACTCTGGTCGTTCATGGGTAAAGTGCTGTTAGCAGATACCGACAACTTTTCGGTGTAAAAAGTATTTAGCATTTGTTGTAATTCCGTTTTTGATTTTATAATCCGATAGGGTTTTGAGGGAGTGTCAGTGGACTCCACAATTCCCATATCCATCATTAGTCCAAGATAGGGCAATACACTTTTGGGGGATTGTGGGTATCCGCAAGCGGTCAGTGCTTGTGACAAAGAGTTTGCAGAAGTAAACCCGCGCTCTTCTGCAAGGATATGTTTCAGGGTCTGGTAAAGAATTTCATTTTCACGACGGTTCATTTCCAGTGCCGGACTATATGGAAGCAGACCGGATAAACCATATTTTAACTGGATTTCCGGAAATCCTTCTGCATCCACTTCAATCCGTTCAATTAAGATTTCCATATCTTTTCGATTCAGTATACCTTTTTCCAGTAGGTTATCCATTATCTGCAGGGCATTAGGAAGTTTTTCCGTTCCCCTTCCTTGTGCCAGACGGGTTGCGTTTAATTTCTGAAGATTTCGTTCCAAATCATGAATCTGTGCAAGGATATCCTGCTGCAGGGCATCGTAGGTTTCGTTTATAATTTCTTCTTTCCCTTGAGCACTGGATAAATCTCTGACTTTCTGCGCAAAAAGAACTTTTAGCTGTACTTTCCTTTGGGCAATCTGTTTTTGCATCTCCAGACATTTTTCTTCCGCTGTTCTTTTGTCTGAATCAAAATCTGTTAGGTCATAAGTTGCAATAGCTTCACGAAGAGAAGTTCGACAAAACTTCATATAAGTTATTATGTCTTCCAGAAGTGCATTTTCTTCGATGAGATGGGACTTTTCACAATAGCGCTTGCCTTTCGTGTTATATGTGGCACAGATATAATATTTTCGCTCTCTGGCAGTGGTCGCTCGCCTGATGGGGGTTAAAC
>CAYVUF010000205.1:0-4616 GCA_964454605.1 uncultured Bacteroides sp. | reverse complement strand
GTATTACTATAAGAATAGAAAAATTGTTTCACAGAAACAGTGAAAGGAGAATTCCACATATGGCAAAGAAATTTGGCAAGTTTTTAATGACAACTGCAGCAGTAGGTGCTTTGGCAGCAGGTGCATATTATTATTTCCAGAAGAAAGATGCACTGGATGATGAGATTTTCGATGATGATGATGACTTCGAAGATTTTGATGATGATTTAGACGAAGAGGAAGATACACAGCGAAAGTATGTTGATTTGAATTTGAACAAAGCGGCAGATACCGCAGACGATAAGGCAGAGGAATTTAAAGAAGGACTGGAAGCATCCAAAGCAGAGGCTTCTGAAAAAGTAGTTGGTGCAGTCGAGGATGCAGCGAAAGCAGCGGAAGCGAAGGTGGAGGAATTCTTTGATGATGATGACCATGATGGTTCTTCCGATGCGATGTAATGGAATAAAATAGGGACAGAAGAAAACGTCAGGCTATATTGTTTAGCCTGACGTTTTTGTATCTTATCGTATGTCTGAAATGAAATGGCTATTTGTTCATTTTATAGGGTGCATCTGCCGGATAGCCGCCTTTTAATTTCTGCATACCGCGCTGAATGGCATCTTTTGAATTTTTCCAGTCAGCATCTTTATTGCGATAGTCGAATTTATCTACGAGCCAGGAAACATCCTCTGCCAGTCGTTCCATATTTTTTTCCATCAATTCAAAGCTCATAGCAAAGAAAGCAGCTTTTTCTTTTTCATTTAAACGATTCTCAGCAGCTTCGCATAAGTCCCCAAAATGATGCAGACAGAAGCCTTTGCTGTTTGCAATTTTCTCGCGAAAGACCTCATCCTTTTTGTACATGACAAAGAAAGTGTCCAGATAGCGTTCATAAGTATCCCGAAAACGATTGCAGATATAGCAGGAATTTTCTTTCTCTGTAACCCATATGCCAATAGGATTGGTGCGCTCTGTCTGTTTTCGAAATTTATCTTTCAGAGAAGTTTTACCAGGTTTGTAATCATGGAACTGTGCTTTCATTTCACGAATTGTCTGGATATAGTGTGTTTTCAGAATCCAGCCATTTCCCAGTGTATTGCCATAATCGAACATTTTCTTGAAGTGTTGGCGGCAGAAACCAGCTTTGTCGGTTGCTTCCCTGACATCGCTTTCCATATAGGAAGAACCGGAGCCTAACGTGAAATCCAGTAAATCCTGCTCAACATTGCGTTCAATAAAGCAAAATGGACATTCATCATCTGCATTTATGGCATCATTTAATGGAATGGTATATAATTTTTCTTTCATACATAAACCTCATTTCTGAGCAACCCGCTGCGAATTTCTCGCTTGTCATCCGAGCTATTTGCCCATAAAGTCTTACTTTTTGTGTCTTTTATAAATCGTATCATATCGGAGATATGGATTCAAGCAGAGAAATAACGTATAATAGGAGTTGATAGGAGTGTCTGTAAAAAGTGCAAAAGTGTTTTTGCAGGATAAAAATGAATAAGGATGGCAAAAAATGAGAGAATATAGAAAATTACCGGAAGTAAATCAGGATAAGGACAGGCTGTTAAAGGATATCAGTTGTTTCGCACTGGATATGGATGGCACCATCTATCTGGGAGAAAGATGGATTGAAGGGGCAAAAGAATTTTTACACAAGTTGGAAGCATCCGGGCGTAACTATGTGTTTCTGACAAATAATTCGTCAAAAAATGCGGCTGTATACGTAGAAAAATTGCATCGCATGGGCTGGGATGTGCCAGAAGAGAAAATAATTACTTCCGGTCAGGCAACGATTTTTTATTTACAGCAGAATTTCTTAGGCAAAAAAGTATTCTTGTTAGGAAATCCTTTGCTTCGGGAAGAGTTTGAGCAGGCAGGTATTCTTTTGGAGGAAGAAACACCAGAGGTTGTTGTGACAGCTTTTGATACTACGCTGGATTATCAGAAAATGTGCAAAGTCTGTGACTTTGTCAGAGCAGGACTGCCGTATTTGTCTACGCATCCGGATTATAATTGTCCCACAGAGAATGGATTTATTCCAGATGCGGGTGCCATTCACGCTTTTATCCATGCTTCTGCCTTTCGTTATCCGGACAGGATTATCGGCAAACCCAATGTGGATATGGTAAATTATCTTGTTACAAGAGTGGAAACGGATAAAGAAAAGATTGCAATGGTTGGGGACAGGTTATATACCGATGTAGCAACTGGAGTCAATCATGGTCTGAAAGGCATTCTGGTATTAAGTGGAGAAGCAACTCTGGATGATGCAGAGAAATCGGAAATAAAGCCACATTTGATTTTTTCCTCCGTAGGAGATATGATACCATTTTTATAAAAGATAAAAGCAATGTTTTTTGTGCAAAAAGCATAAAAATACAAGTTGGATTTCAACTATTACTGCCAAAGTTGTAAAAAGGTGTTGCAAAACCAAAGGTATGGTGTTATGCTTTATTCAACAAATCGGAAACGTTACCGGAAACATTACCGAAATCGTTACCGATAAACTTAATTCTTAGGGAAAAGGAGAGGTACTTTTATGAAAAAGAAACTTGTAAGCGTTTTACTTTGTGCATCCATGCTTTCTACATTATTAGTAGGATGCGGTTCTAGTGAAACATCCACAACAGATGATGCAGCAGCAGATACTGCAACAGAGGACACAGCAGCTGAGGACACCACAGAAGCAGCAGATGATACAGCAGCAGCTGGTGATGGTTCCGTTTATTACTTAAACTTCAAACCAGAACAGGATGAGCAGTGGCAGGAATTAGCAAAAACTTATACAGAAGAAACAGGTGTACCGGTAACTGTAATTACAGCAGCATCGGGTACTTATGAGCAGACATTGAAATCTGAAATCGCTAAGACAGAAGCTCCTACCTTATTTCAGGTAAATGGTCCGGTAGGTCTGGCATCTTGGAAAGATTACTGCTATGACTTAAAAGACAGTGAAGTATATTCTTATGTAAAGAGTGATGACTTTGTTTTAAAAGATGGTGATGCAGTAGATGGTATCGCATATGTTATTGAAACTTACGGTATTATTTATAACAAAACATTACTTGCAGATTATTGCGCATTAGATGGAGCAGTGATTGCAGATGCTTCTGAAATCAACAACTTTGATACATTAAAAGCAGTAGCTGATGATATTCAGGCTCGTAAAGATGAATTAGGTGTAGCTGGTGCATTTACATCCGCTGGTATGGATTCTTCTTCTGACTGGAGATTTAAAACACACCTTGCAAACCTTCCTATTTACTATGAATATCAGGATAAAGGAATTGGTTCCACAGATGCAATCGAAGGAACTTACTTAGACAACTACAAACAGGTATGGGATTTATATATTACAGATGCAACCTGTGCACCTGCATTACTTTCCAGTAAAACTGGTGAAGATGCAACAGCAGAATTTGCAACAGGTATGGCAGTATTCTACCAGAATGGTACATGGGCATATGGTGATATCACACAGGATGGTCTGACAGATGATGATTTAGGAATGCTTCCAATCTACATTGGTGCAGAAGGTGAAGAAAATCAGGGTCTTTGTACAGGTTCTGAAAACTACTGGTGTGTAAACAAAAATGCTTCTGAAGCAGACATTCAGGCAACACTTGATTTCATGTCATGGGTAGTAACATCTGATACAGGTAGAAACGCTATGGCAAATGATATGGGATTCGTTACACCATTCTCTACATTTGATGATGGTTATACAGCAAGCAATCCTTTAATCAATGCAGCAGATGAATACATTGCAGAAGGTAAAACAGCTGTATCATGGAACTTCTCATCAATTCCTTCTGAAACATGGAAAGATAATGTAGGTAGTGCATTACTTGAATATGCTCAGGGAACAGGTGAATGGAGTGCAGTAGAAACAGCATTCGTTGATGGATGGAAGACAGAATACGAAGCAGCACAGGCAAATCAGTAATAAGTAAGTAAAGAGAAACTGATAAGGGTGAGTGTTTATCACTCACCCTTTTTTTACAAATAAAGTGGGTATAGTTTAGAAAGGATAAGTCATATGGAGAAGTCAATCAAAAAATATTTTCCAATTTTTGCATTACCAACCTTGATTGCATTTACAATTGGATTTATTATTCCATTTGTTCTGGGTGTATATTTATCATTTTGCAGTTTTACAACAATCAATGATGCAAAATTTATTGGAATTAGTAATTACTTGAAAATTTTTTCGGATGAAACATTTGTTCATGCACTCTGGTATACAACATTATTTACGATTGTATCGGTTATTACAATTAACGTGATTGCTTTTGCAATTGCAATGCTTTTAACAAAAGGAATCAGAGGTACCAATATTTTCAGAACGGTATTCTTTATGCCAAACTTAATTGGTGGTATCGTACTTGGTTATATCTGGCAGTTAATTTTGAATGGTGTTTTATTATATTTTGAACGTACATTGACTTTCTCAGCAACATATGGATTCTGGGGATTGATTATTCTGATGAACTGGCAGCAGATTGGTTATATGATGATTATTTATATTGCCGGTATTCAGAATGTTCCGGGTGAATTGATTGAAGCAGCTAAAATTGATGGTGCAACAAGCGGACAGATTTTAAGAAAAGTAACGATTCCGATGG
>CAYVUF010000204.1:0-4640 GCA_964454605.1 uncultured Bacteroides sp. | reverse complement strand
TACCAGAACAATGGCTAATATGATGGTGGGCAGAGAATTTAATTTTGTAGTGGAAAAGACGGAACCGAAATTCGGAGAAGAAGTTCTGAGAGTGGAACATCTTACGGTAAGAAATCAGGATAAATATGAAGTTGTGAAGGATGTCAGCTTTTCCATCCGAAAAGGCGAAATTTTTGTCATCGCAGGTGTGTCTGGAAATGGACAGGTGGAAATTGCAGATGCAATTGCAGGCATGACGAAAACAGCCAGCGGTAAGATTACACTCAATGGTGTGGATATTACAAATTATAGTATCCGCAGGAGAAATCTAGAAGGACTTGCGTATATTCCGGAAGACAGACATAATGTGGGACTTGTGATGGATTTTACACTCGCGGATAATCTGGCATTGAAAAACTACTTTGCAGAACCTTTTTCCAGAAAAGGGATGATTCAGAAAAATGAGTTTACAGAGTATGGAAATAAATTGATTGAGAAATATGATATCCGGAGCGGTCAGGGGAATGCTACGATTGTTCGTTCCATGAGTGGTGGCAATCAGCAGAAGGCAATTATTGCCAGAGAAGTAGAACTGGATTCTTCTTTGCTTATTTTTGTACAGCCCACAAGAGGTCTGGATATAGGTGCCATCGAAAATATACATAAACAGATTATTGCAGAACGGGATAAAGGCAAAGCCATTCTTCTGATTTCTTTAGAACTGGACGAGGTAATGAACCTTGCAGATACAATTGGTGTTATTTACAATGGGGAAATTCAGAAAATAGCAGATGCCAAAACATTAACGCCTGGACAGGTAGGAGAATTTATGATGGGGGTAGGATGTCGTGAAGAATAAAAATATCTTCCAGAAATTGGTTTTACAGACCATAGGTCATGAGAAAAGACAAACATATATGATTCCGATATTCTCTATTTTACTGAGTTTGATTGCAGGAGCAGTTGTGATTGCATTATTAGGGAAAAATCCTTTCTATGCTTATTACAATCTGCTGCAGGGGTCGGGACTTGCGCCGAAGGCATCTTATGCCGGTTATAAAGGCATGATTACGGATTTCATGAGCTTTTTAGATGCACTGACTCCGATGATTTTTGCAGCCCTTTCGGTTCTCATTGCTTTAAAAGCAGGTCTTTTTAATATTGGTGTGTCAGGACAGATGCTGGCGGCAGGATTCAGCGCAACCATCTTAATCGGTTATTCTGATTTATCAGCAGTGATTGCCAAACCGGCAGTTGTTTTGATTGGGTTTACTGTTGGAGCACTACTTGGAGCATTGGTAGGTTATCTGAAACATAAGTTTAATATTAACGAAGTAGTTTCTACGATTATGTTTAATTATATTATTCAGTATGTAGCCAGCTTTTTTATCAATACTTTTTTTGTGGACCCGGTTTCCAGACAATCTAAGAGTGTAGGAGCAGCCAGCAGACTGACTTTAGTAGATGTGGTAATTGGAAATTATAAGATGAACATACCACTTGGTATTTTGGTAGCTGTTGTTGGAATTGCTGCAATTGCCATTATCTTAAATAAAACCACGCTTGGCTTTGAAATGAAAGCAGTTGGAAGCAGCTTGAAAGCAGCCCAGTATGCAGGCATACAAGTCGGAAGAACCAGAGTGTTTGCCATGATGCTTTCTGGTGGCTGTGCAGGTCTTGCCGGGGTTACGTATTATCTGGGATATTATGCATCCATTCAGCCTAGAGTGTTGACAAGTACCGGATTTGATGCCATAGCAGTTGCCTTGTTGGGAAACAGTTCTCCAGTGGGTATTGTGTTTTCTTCCTTTTTGATTACTATTATTTCAAAAGGAAGTACTTACATGAGTTCTACCTCAGGCGTACAGGCAGAAATTGCTTCTGCCATTACGGGAGTGATTCTGTTATTCAGTGCCTGTGGTTCTTATGTGAAATATAAAGTAGACAGATGGAAGGAGGAACAGTGATGAACACAATAATTATTGATGGACTGTCCTTCGCCTTACCATTGTTTATTATGGCAATTGGCGGAATTTATTGTGAAAGAAGTGGTGTTACCAATCTGGCAATCGAAGGATTACAGGGATTCGGAGCCTTTTGCGGGGCGTTGTTTGCAGTCAGTATTGCTGGAAAATTTGCAGGGAATTCTCCAGTTCCCTTCTATCTGGCGATGGTGTTTGCCTTTCTGGGAGGAATGCTGTTTTCCCTTCTGCATGCACTGTTATGTATTAAATTCAAAGCCAACCAGGTTATCAGTGGTGTAGTTATCAATATTCTGGCAATGGCGCTTACAGAGTTCCTTGTGAAGCAGATAAATGCCAGTATTTTTGGAGCAGCTTCTAATAAGTTTGTACTGGGAGTATCCAATCGGATTACCGTACCGGGAATATCACAGATACCGGTACTGGGAGCTTTTTTTACCAATTTGTATCCGTTTGAGTTTGTGATTGCAGTCATTGCTTTTCTGGCATGGTTCATTTTGTATAAAACGCGATTTGGTCTTCATCTGCGTGCCTGCGGCGATAATCCCCATGCAGTTGATGCAGCAGGTATAAAAGTGGGAAGAGTGCGGTTGCTTGCAGTTATGGCATCAGGAGCATTTTCGGGACTGGGAGGCATTTGCTTTGCATATTCTATTTCCGCAAATTTTTCTTCCAATATTTATTCTGGTTATGGTTATCTGGCAATTGCAGCACTTATCTTTGGAAACTGGAAAATTCTTCCTACGCTGGGAGCGTGTCTGCTGTTTGGCTTTGCCCGTTCAGCCGGTTATGAACTGGTAAAAGTACTGGAAATGCCGAGCAGTTATCAGGATTTGGTTATGATATTGCCTTACGTATTAACTTTGTTTATGTTAATTTTCTTTAGTAAGAAAAACCATTCCCCAAGGGCACTAGGCGAGATTTATGATAAAGGTGCAAGATAGAAAAGGAAATGTTAGGGCTGTCAAGAAAAAATACTTGACAGCCCTAAATGCTTATAGTAGAATGACTAAGGTTGAGTGAGAACTATCAATCTGATAGGAGTGAAATCATGGAGAAAATCGTGGAACAAGGTTTGCTGTATGATTTTTATGGAGAATTACTGACAGAACATCAGAAGCAGGTATATGAAGGTATTGTGTACGAGAATTTATCGTTAGCTGAAATTGCATCCGAACAAGGTATCAGCAGGCAGGGAGTACATGATATTGTGAAACGGTGTGACAAGGCACTTCGTGAATACGAAGAGAAGTTGAAGCTGGTTGCCAGATTTATGAAAATACAGAAGCAGATTGAAGAAATTGACCGTCTATCGGAACAATATGAGCAGACAGAAGCAGAAGGCAAGACGATGTATTGCCGGAAGGTACGACAGATAGCGGCAGAGATTTTGAAAGAGTTGTAGCAAAGATTGGGGATTAGTATATGGCATTTGAGAGTTTAACGGATAAACTGCAGAATGTATTCAAAAATTTGAGAAGCAAAGGCCGTTTAACTGAGGAAGATGTCAAAATCGCTCTGAAAGAAGTTAAGATGGCATTGCTTGAGGCAGATGTTAACTTCAAGGTGGTAAAACAGTTTGTGAAATCCGTTGAAGAGAGAGCGATTGGTGTTGATGTTTTAAATGGTTTGAATCCGGGTCAGATGGTTATCAAGATTGTAAATGAAGAAATGGTAAACCTGATGGGTTCTGATACAACCGAAATTCAGTTACAGCCAGGAAAATCAACTACGGTTATTATGATGTGTGGTCTTCAGGGTGCTGGTAAAACAACCACAACCGCTAAGATAGCCGGGAAGATGAAGCTGAAAGGCAAGAAACCACTTTTGGTTGCCTGCGATGTATATCGTCCGGCGGCAATCAAACAGTTACAGATAAATGGTGAGAAACAGCAGGTGGACGTTTTTTCCATGGGGGAAAATCATAAACCGGTAGATATTGCCAAAGCGGCTTTGGAGCATGCACAGAAGAATGGGCATAATGTTGTGATTCTGGATACGGCAGGTCGTCTGCACATTGATGAAGAAATGATGGCAGAGCTGCAGGCAATCAAAGCCAATGTGGAAGTACACCAGACTCTGTTAGTAGTGGATGCTATGACAGGTCAGGATGCAGTGAATGTAGCCAAAGATTTTGACGATAAAGTAGGAATTGACGGAGTGATTCTTTCCAAGATGGATGGTGATTCGCGAGGTGGTGCGGCGTTGTCCATTAAGGCAGTAACCGGCAAACCTATTTTATATATCGGTATGGGCGAGAAACTTTCTGATTTAGAGCAGTTCTATCCGGAACGTATGGCAAACCGAATCTTAGGTATGGGTGATGTCCTTACCTTGATTGAAAAAGCCCAGCAGAACATTGATATTGATGAAGAGAAGGAAAAAGAAATGGCTGCCCGGATGAAGAAGGGCAAGTTTGATTTCGAAGACTATCTGGAGAGTATGAAGCAGATGCGGAATATGGGTGGTCTTTCCAGTATTCTTGGTATGCTGCCGGGTATGGGCAAGCAGATGGGAGATATTGAATCCATGATAGATGAGAAGCAGTTGAACCGGATGGAAGCAATTGTTCTTAGTATGACACCGGAGGAGAGACAGAACCCGAAATTGCTCAATCCAAGCAGAAAGCACCGCATTGCAAAAGGTGCCGGTGTAGATATCAGTGTGGTAAATCGTTTT
>CAYVUF010000203.1:0-4648 GCA_964454605.1 uncultured Bacteroides sp. | reverse complement strand
AATCAAATCAGAATTATATTTTACAAATAAATAAAGTTAAAAGAAGATTTAATAATCAACCATATATAATAAAACAAAAGGAGAAGATAGCGTGAAAATGAGTAAGGTATGTGTTTTTTTTGCAGAAGGTTATGAGGAAATAGAGGCATTGACTGTGGTAGATATTCTGCGCAGAGCAGATGTGGAAGTAGATATGGTTTCGATTACCGGAGAGCGAAAGGTTACAGGTTCACACCAGATTACTGTTGAAATGGATAAACTGTTTGAAGAAGTTGATTTTAAGAATACAGATATGATTGTTCTTCCAGGTGGTATGCCGGGAACAACGAATCTGGAAGCCTTTGAGCCTTTGATGCAGCAGGTAGAGGCATTCGGTGTAGCAGGAAAATATGTGGCAGCTATTTGCGCAGCACCTAGTATTTTTGGACACAGAGGTATGTTAAAAGGTAAAAATGCCTGTGCTAATCCAGGATTTGAAAGTCATTTGGAAGGAGCTTGCGTGAAACAGGATATGGCAGTCGTAGATGGACATATTATTACAAGCCGTGGTATGGGAACAGCAATTCCATTTGGACTTGCTATTTTAGAACAATTGAAAGGAAAAGAGGCTGCAGATGATATGAAAAAGAAACTGGTGTACTAAAAAATAAGTAATAAGAATACCAGGATTCTTTGATTAGAAAAACTTACCAAAATAATTTTTTTCATTCCGCTTATACTAACATCAAGATAAGTGATACAAACGTGTTGCTTATCTCAAATATAGATGAAAAAAGAAAAAGATGAAATGTATTTTTCGGAGGTGAAAGAAATGGCAAGTAACAAAACAAATAGAGTAGAAGTTCCAGAAGCAAAAGCAGCAATGGACCGTTTCAAAACAGAGGTTGCATCTGAATTAGGTGTTAACTTAAAAGAAGGTTACAATGGTGACCTGACATCGAAAGAAGCTGGTTCTATCGGTGGAGAAATGGTTCGTAGAATGATTAAGAAACAGGAAGAACAGATGAAATAACGTCTTTCTGACTGAAAATGAGAAGGTAAAATGAGAATGACCCGCCTTATAACAGGCGGGTTGTTTTTTGGTATGTAATATAGTAAAATGGGTACGATAATTCGGAAGGTTCGCCCTGACGAAGCATCATAATAAGGTTCTGATGCTCGAAGATTCGGTCTGAGAGGAAAGGCAGGATAGGGTGTGTACCTTTGCTGCAAAGTTGTGAATAACTGTTTGGAACCATAATAGAAAGCAAAGGAGTACAGCTATGAAAAAGAAAATGATTGCACTTATGATGAGTCTTGCCCTAAGCGCTGCGTTTATGACAGGATGCGGCAGTGGCAGTACGAAAGACACTGTTGCGGAGAAAAATGCAAATACCGGAGAAGAGATTAACAGCGAAGAAAGTACTGATACGCAAGAGGAACAGACAAGTACGGAGCATGATAAAGTGGAAGTTCATGTGGGTTCTTTGAAAGGCCCTACCTCTATGGGACTGGTTTCTTTGATGAAGCAGGCGGAAAATGGAGAAACGACTAATTCGTATCAGTTTACTATGGCAGCCGCAGCAGATGAACTTTTGCCGAAAATGATTTCGGGAGAGCTGGATATTGTACTGGTTCCGGCCAATGTAGCCAGTGTCTTGTATCAAAAAACACAAGGTGCTGTGTCGGTTATCGACATCAATACCTTAGGAGTCCTTTCTATGGTGTCTGGAGATTCTTCTATTCAGACAATGGCTGATTTACAGGATAAAACCATTTATCTGACGGGAAAAGGAACCACACCGGATTACGTATTGCAACATCTTTTAACGGAAAATGGACTGACAACAGAAGAGGTAACTTTAGAATATAAATCGGAAGCAACAGAAGTGGCGGTATTGCTTGCAGAAAATCCAGAAGCCATTGGAGTTTTGCCGCAGCCCTTTGTAACCGCGGCATGTATGCAGAATGAAAATTTGTCTGTGGTGATGGATTTGAATACTGAGTGGGATACATTGCAGGGAGAAAATGGAAGCAGTATGGTAACAGGCGTGACTGTGGTGCGGAAGGAATTTCTGACAGAACATCCGCAGGCAGTTGCTGATTTTATGGCAGACCACAAGGCAAGTGCGGAATATGCAAATGAAAATGTAGAAGAAGCAGCAGAATTAGTTGCAGCAGCCGGGATTATTGAACAAGCACCTGTGGCAGTGAAAGCGATGCCAAAATGTAACATCACCTATATCGATGGTGAAAAAATGAAGAATGCATTGTCTGGTTATCTGGAAGTACTGTTTGAACAGGATGCAGCTTCTGTGGGCGGCAGTCTGCCGGCAGAAGATTTCTATTATATTCCATAGATGGAAAATGTAGGAAAAGGATATTTATGAAAAAAGGGAAAAGAAATTTACTGCAAAAAAGCATTATTATTCTGTTCTGGCTTGCTCTATGGCAGTTTGCGGCATATTTGGCAGACAATGCCATTCTTCTGACAGGTCCCATACAGGTAGCAGAAGTTTTTTTGGAAAACCTCAAAACCCCGGATTTTTTGAAAATTCTTTTTTATTCTTTCGGCAGAATTGGGCTGGGATTTTTCCTGGCCTTTTTGTGTGGAGTGGTTTTAGGTGCGTTAAGCTGCCGATTTGTGTTTCTGGATGAGATGCTTGCGCCGGTTATGGTGACACTGAAATCTGTACCAGTGGCATCTTTTGTGGTGTTGCTATTGATTTGGTTTGGGGCTGGGAAATTGTCATTTTTTATCAGTTTTCTAATTGTTTTTCCGAATGTATATGTGAATACCAATGAGGGATTAAAAAGTACAGATAAAAAACTGTTAGAAATGGCAGATATCTTTGGAATCAGAGGGTGGAACCGGTTCTGTTATATTTATCGTCCTGCATTGATGCCTTATCTGTCCAGTTGTCTGAAAATCTCCCTTGGCATGAGCTGGAAATCTGGTGTAGCAGCAGAAGTCATCGGAATGCCGGAATTTTCACTGGGCGAGAGATTATATATGTCGAAAATTTATCTGGATACGGCAGGACTTTTTGCATGGACAGTAACTATTATTTTGCTGAGTTTTTTCTTTGAAAAAGGAGTTTTATATCTGTTAAAACGCTTTGCCAGCTGGAAACCATGTCCGGTTACAGAATGGTGGGATAAAAGGGTAGCGCCAGTTGCAGAGGTAGAAGAGAAAGTTTGCATCAGCCATCTTCGGAAATCCTATGGGGAAAATTCAATTTTCCGGGATTTGTCGCTGACTCTGGAACCAGGGAAAAGGTATTGCCTGATGGCACCTTCCGGCAGAGGAAAAACCACCTTGCTCCGGATTCTTGCCGGCATGGAACAGGCAGATGGCGGCAGTGTTAAATGTGGACAGCCAGCAATGGTTTTTCAGGAAGACAGGTTATGCGAAGAATATGATGTTGTTACAAATATTATGTTGACTACAAGACGGAAGAACAAGGAGGACCTTGCCTGGTTCAGAAAAGAAGCCAGTCAGATTTTACCGGCAGAATGTCTGAAGCAGCCGGTAAAAGAATTAAGTGGTGGCATGAAACGTCGGTGTGCAGTTCTGCGCGCCATGCTTTCTGATGCCGATATCATCCTTATGGATGAACCTTTTACCGGACTGGATGAAGAGAATCGCAGAAAAACTGCACAATATATTCTGGAAAGGCTGCAAGGAAGAACCCTGCTTGTGACGACACATCAGGAAACAGATGTGGAATTGCTTAAGGGATGCAAAATAGAATTGTAAGGATAAAAAAGCACAGCAGATAAGAGCAAAACTGCAGAAAGGCAAGGTACTGATATGGAGAAGGAAACCAGAGTTGCGCTGATAGGCATTATTGTGGAGAATCCCGAAGAAATCAACAGACTAAATCATATTTTACATGATTATGCAGAATATATTATTGGAAGAATGGGGATTCCTTATAGTAAAAAGTCTATGAATATCATCAGTATTGTTATGGATGCTCCCGAAAATCAAATCAGTGCGCTGTCTGGAAAAATAGGAATGCTGCCAGGGATTTATTCAAAAGTGATTTACGGAAAGAAATGCTAGTATTTTCCTTAGGTTTGTGCTATAATCTTAAAATGACTGTGACTAGGTACTGATAGCCGAGTACCTGATGAAATGATATATGTTGCAGAGGTAATTGAAGGAGGAAACCATTTTATGAGTTTACAGGTGGAGAAATTAGAAAAGAACATGGCGAAGCTTACCATTGAAGCAAGCGCAGAAGATTTAGAAAAAGCAATTGAGGCAGCTTACCAGAAACAGAAAAGTCAGATTAGCATTCCTGGCTTTCGAAAAGGTAAAGTACCGCGCCAGATGGTTGAAAAGATGTATGGAAAAGAAGTTTTCTATGAAGAGGCAGCAAACAGCCTGATTCCAACTGCTTATGAGAAAGCATTGGATGAATGTGAAGAGGATATTGTATCTTCTCCAAAGATTGAGGTAACACAGATTGAAGCAGGAAAACCTTTTATCTTTACTGCAACGGTTGCTTTAAAACCAGAAGTTAAGTTGGGAAAATACAAAGGTGTTAAAGTAGATAAAGTAGATGTTGAAGTAACAGAAGAAGAAGTAAATGCAGCAATTGATAAAGAAAGAGAAAATAATGCAAGAAACATTACCGTAGAAGACAGAGCTGTGAAAGAT
>CAYVUF010000202.1:0-4681 GCA_964454605.1 uncultured Bacteroides sp. | reverse complement strand
CATTCACAGTTGTGTTCAATGGTTTCTTTCGTCATCATGGTACGCATATCACTTCTTCCGGACGGGTCACCGATCATTGCAGTACCGCCGCCAATCAAAGCAATCGGCTTGTTTCCTGCTTCCTGCAATCTCTTCATCAGGCAAAGTGCCATAAAGTGTCCTACATGCAGGCTGTCTGCTGTTGGGTCAAATCCAATATAAAAGGTAGCCTTTCCATTGTTAATCAACTCTCTGATTTCTTCTGCATCTGTTAACTGTGCAAGCAGTCCTCTTGCCTGCAGTTCTTCATAAATTTTCATTTTCTTTTCCTTCCTTTTTCATTTTCTTTCCAAAGAATAAAAAAAGACCCCATCCTACTGAAAGGACGAGGTCAAAAACTCGTGTTACCACCTAACTTCATAAACAGCTCACACTGCTTA
Source organism: uncultured Bacteroides sp. (assembly GCA_964454605.1). Classification (GTDB taxonomy): domain Bacteria; phylum Bacillota; class Clostridia; order Lachnospirales; family Lachnospiraceae; genus UBA3282. The sequence continues at coordinate 4,262 of CAYVUF010000202.1, read as the reverse complement.
TCTCACCAAGTACGATTGTCTGACAATGATACTCTCCTGCTATAACGTGCATTCCTCCGTCATCACCTACTAAAATGAAATCTCCATTGGCTTTCCACCACCGATAAGCACCTTCCTGCCTATAAAAATCATTCATTCTGTCATGAAGCTCCAAGATGTATTCATAAAAGATTTCCCATGCACCTCTCATCAACCGGCTACTTTCTGTATGTTTCATCCTTTATTACTTGTTCTTATCAACGCTTGTCTTATTTACTTTTCCTGTATCATAGCCGAAAAAACTTCGTTTGTCAACCCCCATTGGATAAAATCTCTTCTTCCGGAAGGCTGCTCATTAACTATCTTCTTCTATTTGTTTGTCATAAGTTTTACCATTGCCTGATTCAATCCATCAACCGTCAGTTTATACATCGGAAACATTTCCTTAATTACAGTTTCTGCTTCTCTCCAAGGTGCATGCCCCGGTGCCATTTTCGGATTCAGCCAGACAATTTTCTTATAATGCTTTTTCATAAGTAAAAGCCATTCATAACCAGAAAGTCCTCCATTGGGACCTCTGTAATTTCCGGAAACTGAATACAATTCTTCCGGTGCCATTGCCGCATCACCAACAATAATCACCTTATAATCACTATCCAGATTACGGAACATCCATTCGGTATCTATCCACTCCCCATTTTCACACTCCGGTGTGTTATAGAGTTTTGAATAAATACAGTTATGAAAATAATACGTTTTTACATCTTTGTAATGATTGGACTTATGCACTGACTGAAATAATTCATTCAACAGATTGCTGTAAGGAATCATAGTTCCTCCCGAATCCATCAAAAGCAGCAGTTTCACTGCATTTTTTCTAGGTTTTTCCATTACAATCTGCAAATATCCGCCATTGTTACAGGTTTTGTCAATCGTTCCATTGATATCTAATTCCGTCTTTGGAATGTCCAGCTTTGTAGAAAACTGCCGCAGTTTGCGAAGTGCCATCTGAAACTGCCTGTTATCCAATATCCGGTCATCTCTGAAATCCCGGTATTTTCTGGCTCCAACTACCTGAAACGCAGACTGATATCCGGTCGTTCCGCCAACCCGAATACCGCCCATATTGCCGCCCATGTTACCAAACGACGTTTTTCCCATAGTTCCAATCCAGAAGCTGCCGCCATTGTGCTCTTCATTCTGGTCGCGCAGACGGTCTTTAAACTTCTGTTCCACATCTTCTTTGTCTACCTGAATTTCTTCCTGACTGAGCGCATTGCGCATTTCCTCATGAAAAACGTCAATCATATCCGGCTTGTCTAACCAGCGCAGCATATTTTTGCTGATTTCATTTTCTGACTGTATTCCTTTAAACACCTCATCGAAAGCCATATCAAACTTATCAAATTCTGTTTCTGACTTTACCAGTATCATTCTTGCTGTATAATAAAAATCTGTCAGACTGCTGTTGCAGAGTCCCTTGTCTAACGCTGCCTGTAAAGTCAGCCATTCGCTCAATGTCACATGAAGTCCTTTGGCTTTTAATGTATAAAAAAATTTACTGAACATACGCTAATCTACCCTGTGTTTTATGGTTTCCAAATCTTCATCCTTCTTTACTACCACACCGATAAACGGTAGTTCTTCCTTCAATCTTTCCGTTGGAATACCACCTATCTGCAACGCGTTAATCCAATCAATCAATTCAGATGTGCTTGGTTTCTTTCTCACATCCTTGATAGAACGAATCCAGTAGAATACTTCCATCGCATCCTTCAGTAATTTCTCTTCCACATCCGGATAGTGGGTTCTAACAATCTCTTCCATCAGTTCCGCATTTGGAAAATCAATATAATGGAAAATACATCTTCTTAAGAAAGCATCTGGTAATTCTTTCTCTGCATTGGATGTAATAATAACGATTGGACGATGTTTTGCCTTCACTGTGCGCTTGGTTTCATGAATGTAAAACTCCATCTGGTCCAGTTCCCACAACAAGTCATTTGGGAACTCCAAATCCGCCTTGTCAATCTCATCAATCAGCAAAATAACCTGTTCCTCACTGTCAAAAGCCTCCCCCAGTTTTCCAAGTTTAATGTAACGGGAAATATCATCTACTCCCTCTTCCCCAAATTGTCCGTCATATAATCTCTGGATGGTATCATAAACATAAAGGCCTTCCTGTGCCTTTGTTGTCGATTTAATATTCCAAATCACCAGTTTTTTCCCAAGAGATTCTGCTACTGCCTGTGCAAGCATGGTCTTTCCAGTACCTGGTTCTCCTTTTATCAGCAAGGGCTTCTGCAGAGCAATGGCAACATTTACGCTTGCCAGAAGTTCTTTGGATGCCACATATTTTGATGTACTTGAAAATGCTGTGTTCTGTTCACTCATATCAAAAATTCCTTCTCCATTTATAGTCTGTTTGCTGTTCTTACTTATCTTCTTCCCAGGGAATCAACGGATTCTCTATTTTTTTATCACGAAGCATCAAATCTTTCACTGCTTCACTGGCTGCTTTCCCCTCAAACAGCACCTTATTGACCTGTTCAATAATTGGAATCTGTACGTTGTATTTCTGTGCAAGTCCCATCGCTGCCTTTGCAGAATATACTCCTTCCACAACCATCTTAACTTCTTTCATGGCTTCATCCATGGTATGCCCTTGTCCAATCAGAATGCCGGCACGTCTGTTTCTGGAATGCATGGATGCACAGGTCACAATCAAATCCCCAATTCCAGTTAATCCCGTAAAGGTTTCAATCCGTCCTCCCATCGAAGTTCCCAGTCTTGCTATCTCTGCAATTCCTCTGGTAATCAGTGCTGCTTTGGTATTATCGCCATAACCCAGTCCATCCGCAATACCGGCTGCCAGTGCAACCACGTTTTTCAGAGCTGCTCCTAGTTCAATGCCTAATACATCCGGACTGATATAAACGCGGAAAACCTCATTCATAAAAATGTTCTGCAGATATTCTGCAGTCGTCTTTCTGGCTGCTCCCACAACAATTGTCGTTGGAATGCCCCGACCCACTTCTTCTGCATGGGATGGTCCGGACAACACAGCCACCTCTGCCTGCGGAATTTCTTCTTCAATAATCTGGGACAAAGTCATTAACGTTGCTTCTTCAATTCCCTTTGCCACATTCACAATAATCTGACCGTCTTTCACATAAGGCGACATACTTTTCGCGGTGCTTCTGGTATAAGGTGATGGTACCGCTAACACCAGCACTTCCTTGTCTGCAATGGATGCTTCCAAATTGGTAGTAAACTCCATATCCTCCGGGAGTTTTACCCCCGGCAGTTTATCCTTATGCTCATGCTCTCTCTGCAGCATTTCAATTTCAGACTCCACAATAGACCAGACGGTAATCTGATGTCCATTCCGGTGCAGTAACGTTGCCAGTGCAATCCCCCAGCTTCCAGCTCCAATAACACCTATTTTTGCCATAATACCCTCTCCTTCTGCTTAATTTTTGCTCTTCGTTGTATCTGCATTCTCTTTTTTCTTCAAATAAGTTTTTCGCTCTTCTCCTCTGAGAAGTCGTCCAATATTCTCTCTATGTTTATAATAAGCCATAATCGTCAAAAATGCAGCAATAATATACAGTTCGTTCAGTCTTGCCTGTTCCATGCCGAAAATTCCCATCTGACCAAGTACCACTATCTCAATCATAAATCCGGCATATACAAGCAGAGAACCTAAGGATACATAATGTGTTGTACAAAAAGCCCCAAAGAAAAGTATCACACCTACTGGAATAAAATAAGGATGGAAGGAAAGAATCAGACCGGCTGTTGCCGCAATCCCTTTTCCACCTTTAAATTTCAGATAAAAAGGAAAATTATGTCCCAGAATAGCTCCCGCTGCCGCATATAATTTCAGCAGGTAAATGATATCTGGATGACTTTCTCCGAATAAAAAGCCAGTAATCACCACTGCAAAAATACATTTTAAAATATCCCCTGCCAGAACAATCAATCCTGCTTTCGTTCCAAGTACACGCAAAGTATTCGTTGTACCAGCATTTCCGCTTCCGTAATTGCGAATGTCAATTCCATGTAATTTTCCATAAATATAAGCGGTCTGGAAAAGTCCTAAAGCATAACCGATAACCAAACAAATAATACGTTCCACTTTCCTTATTTTTCCTTTCTCTCTCTTATAATAAATTTCAGCGGTGTGCCTCTGAATCCAAAGGCCTCACGAATCTGGTTTTCAATATATCTTGTATAAGAAAAATGCATCAGTTCTTTATCATTGACAAAGATAACAAATG
>CAYVUF010000201.1:0-4692 GCA_964454605.1 uncultured Bacteroides sp. | reverse complement strand
GCTCTTTCTGTATCAGCTTCTGTAATCCGCATTGATTTTAACATAATCATAAGTCAAATCACAGCCCCATGCAGTTGCCTGCGCCTCACCCATTTTCATATCTACTAAAACACTGACTTCTGGGGCTGACAAAATCTTTGTTGCTTCTTCCTCGCTGTAATCTGTTGCCACACCATCTTTATATATCTGGATTCTGTTGCCGTTACTTTCAAAGAAAAGTTCTATTTTCTCCGGGTCGAAGGAAACACCAGAATACCCCAGTGCACACAAAATTCTTCCCCAGTTTGCATCATGTCCGAAGATAGCCGCTTTGGTTAAGCTGGAACAGATAACTGATTTGCTCAGAATGCGGGCATCTTCTTTGGTTGCTGCATGAATCACTCTGGTTTCAAATAAAGCAGTTGCCCCTTCTCCGTCCCCCGCCATTTTCTTTGCCAATGTGGTATTGATATAATTCAGAGCTTCTTTAAATATATAGTAATCTTCGTTTTTCGTAGTAATTTCCGGATTGCCTGCCATACCATTTGCCAGTACCACTAACGTATCATTGGTAGAAGTATCCCCATCTACGGAAATCATATTGAAAGTATCTACCACATCTTCACTTAAGGCTTCCTGCAGCAATTCTTTGGAAATGGCAACATCCGAAGTCAGAAATGCCAGCATAGTGCACATATTCGGATGAATCATACCAGAGCCCTTACACATTCCACCAAGGGTAACGGTCTTTCCGCCGATTTCTATGGTTACAGCCGCCTGTTTGGAAATGGTATCAGTTGTCATGATTGCTTCTGCTGCCATCTGACCAGCTTCCAGCGTATCTGCTTTTGCTGCCGCTAATTTCTCAATTCCGGCTGCAACTCTGTCAAGCGGAAGCTGCATCCCAATCACTCCGGTGGATGCAACCAGCACCGAATCTGTCGGTATCTTTAACAATTCTGCTGCTGTCTGTGCAGTCTGCTTACAGCAATCATATCCCTGTTTACCGGTGCAGGCATTCGCTATACCGGAATTTACAACAACTGCCTGTGCAAAAGAAGAATGGGCAACCACTTCTTTATCCCACAAAACCGGAGCCGCCTTTACCACATTGCTGGTAAAAACTCCTGCTGCGCGGCATGGTTTTGCACTATAAATCATTGCCATATCTTTTCTGTTCTGATACTTAATTGCTGCCTCTACACCTGCTGCTTCAAAACCTTGTGCTGCGGTAACACCGCCTTCTATAACCTTCATACTTTCCCTCATTTCTGTATCTTTTTCTTTTCTGTGTTTCTATTGATTGAATGCGGTTATATTATCTTCATTCAGCGTGAAATCATAATAATTCAAATCTTCCCGCCTGTTCCAACCAATTTCTCTCCAGAAAGCATTGCCGATATCATTTTGTGTAAAAGCAATCAGTGAAACTTTATTGATATGCTCTTCTTTCAAAGCATTCATGCAGAACACTACCATATCCTTGCCGATTCCCCGCATACGATATTCCTTCGCTACACAGACATGATACAGACATCCCCGCCTTCCATCATGCCCACACAAAATTGCACCAACAATTTTTCCATCTTCCACAGCCACTACACTGGTTGTCGGATTTCGCTTCAGGAAAATTTCAATGCCTTCTTTCGAATCATCCACACTCCGGATGCCAAAACCACTAATTGTCATCCAAAGTTTCCTTACTTCCTCATAATCTTCCATTTTCATTACTCTTATCATTGCATTCCTCCGCGTATCGTGTCATTACCATGGCACAACCGTTTTTAGTACCCCATAACACCCTGTATGGATTCATCATGGTCAATCCACTCCTGCACAGGGATAGCGCGATATTCATCCTCTGTATCCCGAATGTATACGGTTTCAATTCCAGCATTGATAATCTGTCGTTTACACATGGAACAACTGCAGGAATTTTTTACATATTCTCCGGTCTTAGCTTCCACACCTACCAGATACATTGCAGAACCTATCATTTTATCTCTGGATGCACTGATAATGGCATTTGACTCAGCATGCACGCTGCGGCATAATTCATAGCGTTCTCCCCGAATGTATACGGTTTCAATTCCAGCATTGATAATCTGTCGTTTACACATGGAACAACTGCAGGAATTTTTTACATATTCTCCGGTCTTAGCTTCCACACCTACCAGATACATTGCAGAACCTATCATTTTATCTCTGGATGCACTGATAATGGCATTTGACTCAGCATGCACGCTGCGGCATAATTCATAGCGTTCTCCCCGCGGAATCGCCATTTTTTCGCGAATACACTCACCGATATCGGTACAATTCTTACGTCCTCTCGGTGCACCCACATATCCGGTAGAAATTACTTCATCATTCTTTACAATCACAGCCCCATAGTGTCTTCTAAGGCAAGTGCTGCGCTGTGATACCATTTTTGCCAAATCCAGATAATAATTTGCTTTATCCCGTCGTTCTGTCATGCTGACCCCCGTTCTCGTTTTCACTTTTTTCTCTTTGTCCATCTGACTTCTTTATGGGAACATCGGTACCAGTTCCAGTCCTTCGCTTTCCTTCAGACCAAACATTAAGTTCATATTCTGAACTGCCTGTCCTGCAGCACCTTTTACCAAATTGTCAAGTGCTCCCATCATAATAATACGTCCGGTTCTTTCATCAATCACAAAATTGATATCTACGTAATTACTGCCTTCCACCCATTTTGTTTCCGGACAGATACCCTTCTCCAGAACGCGGACAAATTTTTCTTCTTTATAGTATTTGTCATAAACTGCTTTTATCTGTTCGTAATCCGGAAGTCCCATACTTCCGTCTGGTTTTTTCACAGGAAGCAAGGTTGCATATTCCGTAACCAGAATGCCTCTGTTCATTGGTACTAAATGGGGTGTGAAATTGAGTACCAGTTCCTTACCCGCAGCATACCCAAGCTGCTCCTCAATCTCTGGTGTATGTCTGTGGCTTGCCACACCATAGGCTTTGATATTTTCGTTTACTTCACAGTAAAGGTTCGGCACTTTCGCTCCTCTTCCGGCACCGGAAGTACCACTTTTGGCATCGATAATCAAGGTAGAAGGGTCAATCAGGCCTTCTTTTACCAATGGATATGCTGTTAAAATAGAACAGGTTGTATAGCATCCCGGATTTGCTACCAGTCTTGCTTTCTTCACATCTTCCCGGTTCAGTTCACACAGACCATACACAGCCTCTTCTATATACTGTGGAGATTTGTGCTCAATGCCATACCATTTCTCATAAACTGCTACATCTTTAATACGGAAATCTGCACTTAAATCAACAATCTTAACCTTCGATAATATCGCATCATTCACTAAGGATGCACATAACCCCTGAGGCGTTGCTGTAAAAATAACATCTACCTGACCTGCCAGTTCTTCCATATTGTCATCCATGCAGACATCATCCACTATCTGAAACATATTCTGATATACTTCACAATACTTCTTATCTATATAACTTCTGGAACCATACCACTTAATTTCAACCTCTTTATGCGCTGTTAAAAGTCGTACAAGCTCACCGCCTGCGTATCCGGTTGCTCCAATAATTCCTGCTTTAATCATTCTGCCCCTCTCCTCTCATGCGATTTCGCCATAAACCAACTCTTTACATTTTAACACACTATTTCCAGATAGTATAGAAATTTTATCGGTTTCTATGTTTGCATAATCATACACCAATTCTGTATATTATGCAATATAATTTTAGAAATATTCATAGTTTTGCCATAATATTCATTGTTTTATGCATAAAATTACACTTGCAATATTCATTTGATTGTTGTATATTGATTTCAGAGCGTTTTTCCAGACAAAAAACATAAGAAAAAGCGCATATCAGAAAAAACATACATATTATGATGGAGGATTTATCATGAAAGAAAAAGTTATTCTTGCTTACTCTGGCGGTCTTGATACTACGGTTATCATTCCCTGGTTAAAAGAAAATTTTGATTACGAAGTTATCTGTGTCTGTGGTAACTGCGGTCAGGCTGACGAACTAGATGGTCTGGAAGAAAGAGCATTATCAAGCGGTGCTTCCAAATTATATATTGAAGATTTAACAGATGAATTCTGTGACGATTTCATTGTTCCTTGTGTACAGGCTCACGCAGTATATGAGAATAAATATTTACTTGGTACTTCTATGGCAAGACCTGTTATCGCTAAGAAGCTGGTTGAAATTGCTCGTAAAGAAGGTGCTACTGCTATCTGCCATGGTGCAACAGGAAAAGGAAACGACCAGATTCGTTTCGAACTTGGTATCAAAGCCCTTGCTCCTGATTTAAAAATTATTGCAGCATGGAGAAACGAAAAATGGGATATGAATTCTCGTGAAGAAGAAATTGAATACTGCCGCAAACATGGTATTAACTTACCATTCTCCGCAGATAACAGTTATAGTCGTGACCGTAACTTGTGGCACATCAGCCATGAAGGTCTGGAATTGGAAGACCCTGCCAACGAACCAAACTACGAGCATCTTTTAGTTCTTGGTACAACACCTGAGAAAGCTCCTGAAGAAGGTGAATATGTTACTATGACATTTGAAAAAGGTGTTCCTACTTCCGTAAACGGAAAGAAAATGAAAGTATCTGAAATCATCACTACTTTGAACGAACTGGGTGGAAAACATGGTATTGGTATCGTTGATATCGTAGAAAACCGTGTTGTTGGTATG
>CAYVUF010000200.1:0-4707 GCA_964454605.1 uncultured Bacteroides sp. | reverse complement strand
AACCGCAAACAACGTTGTGTCCACCAGGAGCCTGTCCACCGGAAAGGATAACACCTACAACCTGTTTTTTTGCTTCGGATGTATTCTGTCCCTTCTCAAAAGTGATTTCCTTTTTACCGTATGTGTTTGGGAAAAGAGCTTTGATTTTTTCCTGGTCAGCTACACTCTGAGTTTCTTCGCCTTCCTTAACGCAGATATCTGCAATGCCGTTTCTGAGCATTCCCGGAAGTTTTGGTGTATACTCATATCTGGCTTTCTGTAATGGTGAAATATTCATGACTATCTCTCCTTTTATAGTTTTATTCAGAATCAATTTTAGTATATTTCGGACATAAAGTAAACCTTTATCCCAAAAACAATTCAAATTTCCGACGGTTTCAAATTTTCGGTAGTCTTGACACAACCCCTTTTGTTCCCTTATAATATTAGGCGTGGATTTTAGGCAGGAAACAAAGGCGTTTCAAGGTTTGACAATACGCAGTTTGAATACCTGTTTTCATCCAAAGTTTATATGGGAGGAAATATATTATGAAAAAATCATTAGCATTATTGGTATGCACAACATTGCTTGTAGGCATGTTGACAGGTTGTAGTTCTTCTGAATCAGGTGCAGCAGAGCAGACAGATGCTGCTGAAACAACATCGGAAGAGGCGGAAGCAGGCGAATCAACAGCAGAAGGAAAAAAATGGGTTGTTGCAACAGACACCGTATTTAAACCTTTTGAGTACACAAATGAAAACAACGAGTTTGTAGGTATTGATGTGGATATTCTTGCAGCAATTGCTGAGGACCAGGGATTTACTTATGAATTACAGAGCCTTGGATGGGATGCAGCAGTTGCAGCAGTACAGGCAGGTCAGGCAGATGCGATTATCGCAGGTGCTACTATCAAACAGGAAAGAATTGATTCCGGCTGGATTTTCTCAGATGGATATTATGATGCAACCCAGACCTTCGTTGTTGCAGCAGACAGTACGGTTGCAAGTTTTGAAGATTTGGCAGGCAAGAACGTAGCGGTAAAAAATGGTACAGCAGGTGCTGATTTTGCCAACAGTTTAAAAGATGAATACGGATTTACGATAACAGTATTTGAAGATTCACCGACTATGTATCAGGATGTTATCCTTGGCAACAGTGTTGCCTGCGTTGAAGATACTCCAATCATGGCATCTTCTATTAAAGAAGGCGGTCTGGCACTGAAAATTCCGGAAGGAATGGAAAGTGAAGGTGCTCCGTATGGCTTCGCTATTATGGATACAGCAGATCAGGAATTATTAGATATGTTTAATGCAGGTCTTGCAAACATTAAAGAAAGTGGAAAATATCAGGAAATTCTTGATAAATATCTGAAATAATTCATGAACTTTAGGAACGCGGGGAGTCTGGAAAGGGTTCCACGCGTTCTTTTTCGGAAAAAGTTCTTAGTATAGTATAAATCCCATATAAAAAAGAAAAGGAGAAAAACAAATGAGTGTTATCATGCAGATTATTGATACGTATGGAAGTATGTTGCTTGGCGCAATGGGGAAAACACTGCTTCTGACACTGCTGTCATTAGTTTTTGCCATGATTATCGGTATGATATTTGCGCTGATGAACGTGGGCAGACATCGTGGACTTAATTTAATTGGAACGGTATATGTAGATGCGGTCAGAGGTGTACCGTTGATTGTATTGGCATATTTTATTTATTTCGGTGTCCCGGCAGGAATGAAGACCATTTTTCCAGAGTTCCGTTTATCGGCACTGCAGGCAGGAACAATTGCACTTGCCATGAACTGTGGTGCTTACATGGCTGAAATTATTCGTGCTGGTATTGAGAGTGTAGACAAGGGACAGATGGAGGCGAGCCGGAGTCTGGGTCTGACGTATGGTAAAAGTATGAGATTGGTGGTACTTCCACAGGCAATCCGTACCATGATTCCTTCTATTATTAACCAGTTTATTATTACCTTGAAAGATACCTCTATTCTTTCCGTTATTGGATTCCCAGAACTTACCAATATGGGTAAAACCATCAGTGGAAATACTTTCAAAAGTTTGCAGACATGGGCAATTGTCGGTGTTATGTATATGGTAGTTATTATTACCTTAAGCAAACTTGCCAAACGTATTGAGAGGAGGGTGAATCGTGGAAGATAGAAGAACGATTATTCACGTAGAGAATTTAAAAAAGAACTTTGGAAAACTGGAAGTCTTAAAAGATATGAGTATTGACATTCTGGAAGGAGAAGTGGTTGTGTTACTGGGACCTTCCGGTAGCGGTAAATCTACCTTTTTAAGATGCTTGAATCAGTTGGAAAAGGCAACAGCAGGTACGATTGTTGTGGACGATAATGAGATTACAGATAAAAATACAGATATTAACAAAGTGCGTGAGAACATCGGAATGGTATTTCAGCATTTTAATCTGTTCCCACATAAGACAGTTTTGGAAAATATTATGCTGGCTCCGGTTGAGTTAAAGAAGATGACGAAGGAAGAGGCAAGAAACAAAGGAATGCAGTTATTAAAGCGGGTAGGACTGGATACGAAAGCAGATGCTTATCCTTCCCAGTTATCTGGTGGTCAGAAACAGCGTGTGGCAATCGCCAGAGCACTTGCCATGAATCCGGATGTTATGTTGTTTGATGAGCCTACTTCAGCACTTGACCCGGAAATGGTAGGCGAAGTTTTGAATGTTATGCAGGAACTTGCAGCGGATGGAATGACGATGGTAGTCGTTACCCATGAAATCGGTTTTGCGAGAGAAGTGGCAGACCGTATTGTGTTCATGGATGGCGGATACATTGTGGAACAGGGTACACCGGATGAAGTGATTTCCAATCCCAAGGAAGCCAGAACAATTGATTTCCTGAATAAAGTGTTATAGGAGCATGGCTTATGAGAAAAATAATAACAATCAGTCGTGAATTTGGCGCAGGCGGAAGCGCAATTGGCACAGAAGTAGCAAAACGTCTGGGATATGAGTTCTATGATAAGGCAATTATCTTGAAAGCGGCGAAAGAATCCAATATTGATATCGAAAGTATTTTGAAGTGGGATGAAAAAGTTCCTACGAATTTTGGTTTTGCGCAGAGCTTGTTTGATTTTTATAACAGACCTTTGAATGAGAAATTGTTTGAAGTCCAGAAGGAAGTAATCCGCAGAATTGGAGAAAAAGGAAACTGCGTTATTCTGGGCAGAAATGCGAATACGATATTGAAGGAATTTGACAATAGTCTGCATGTGTTTGTGCATGCGGCACCTTACTGGAGAGTGGAGCATATGAAGGCAAAGATGCCGGATGCAAGCGAAGCAAAAATCAGCGAGGAAATGCGTGCCATTGACAAGGCAAGGAAGAAATATTGTGCTTATCATACCAATACGGAGTTTGGTGGAGCAGACTATTATGATATTTCCTTAAATTCTTCTACGTTGGGTATTGAAACCTGTATCAGAACCATTTGTGATATTGCAGCAGGTTAAACCGTGTTTTTAACAGAAGAAGACAGATTTATGGATAGGTTGCGGTCATAAATCTGAAAATACAATGCAACGAAGAAAAGAGGGCGGAATGAAAAACATAGTGAAGAAATGGAACAGTTTGAGTTTAATTATCCGGATTGCAATTGGTCTGGTGCTAGGTGCAATTCTTGGTGTAGTGTTGCCGGGACTGACATTTATCGCAGTACTTGGTGATGTGTTTGTAGGTGCTTTGAAGGCAATCGCGCCAGTACTTGTATTTATTCTGGTTATGAGTTCTCTTGCCAGTGCAAAAGGCAGTGTGGGTAAGCGGTTCAGCAGAGTTATCATATTGTATATGTTAAGCACCTGTCTGGCTGCCTTTGTAGCAGTGATTGGTTCTTTCCTTTTCCCGGTAACCATTCAGTTAAAGGATGCAGCGGAAAGCACTGCACCGGCTGGTATCTGGGAAGTGTTAAGCAGTCTGTTAACCAATATGGTGGCAAATCCGGTCAGTGCGCTTATGAATGCAAACTATGTGGGAATTTTAACATGGGCAATTATTTTTGGTATTGCACTGCGTAAACTGGCTTCTGACACAACGAAAAATACTGTAAAAGATTTCTCAGATGCGGTTTCCCAGGCGGTACGTTGGGTCATTAACTGTGCACCATTTGGAATTATGGGTCTGGTATTTACCAGTGTATCTACCAATGGTCTTGAAATTTTCACAGAGTATGGCAAATTATTATTGTTGTTAGTTGGTTGTATGCTGACAGTTGCTCTGATTGTAGACCCGCTGATTGTAGCAATCTGCTTACGCCGAAATCCTTATCCGCTTGTATTTAAGTGTTTTAAAGAAAGTGGTCTGACAGCTTTCTTCACCAGAAGTTCAGCAGCAAATATTCCGATTAACATGAACCTTTGTGAAAAATTGGGATTGGATAAAGATTTCTATTCGGTATCCATTCCGCTTGGAGCAACCATTAACATGGATGGTGCGGCAATTACCATTACGGTTATGGCTCTTACGGTGGCAAATACAATGGGAATTGTGGTGGATATTCCAACCGCTTTTATTCTGGCAATTATTGCGACACTTGGCGCATGCGGTGCATCGGGTGTTGCCGGCGGCTCCCTGCTGTTAATTCCGCTTGCGTGTTCCCTGTTTGGTATTGGAAATGATGTGGCAATGCAGGCAGTTGCAGTTGGTTTTATCATTGGAGTGGTTCAGGATTCTCTGGAAACTGCTATTAACTCTT
>CAYVUF010000199.1:0-4716 GCA_964454605.1 uncultured Bacteroides sp. | reverse complement strand
GTACATGTACATACCAATGACCCTGGTCTTGCGATTCAGAAGGCATTGAAGTATGGTGCTCTTTCTAACATGAAGATTGACAATATGCGTTTAGAGCATCAGGAGAAACTCTTTAAAATGTCCCAGAATCAGGAAAATAGTGAGACATCCGAAGCAGAAGAAGCACCGAAGAAGGATGTTGGTTTTATTGCCGTTTCTGTTGGGGAAGGAATCAACGAAATCTTCAAAGGACTTGGAGTAGACCATATTATTGAAGGCGGTCAGACCATGAATCCAAGTACAGAAGATATGCTAAACGCAATTGAAAAAGTGAATGCAGATAATATTTTTATCTTGCCAAACAACAAGAACATTATTTTGGCTGCGAATCAGGCACAGTCCTTAGTAGAAGATAAAAATATCATTGTCATTCCGACTAAAACCGTTCCACAGGGAATTTCAGCGATTATCAATTATGTACCAGATTTGTCCATTGAAGAAAATACCGATACTATGGTAGCAGAAATCAATAACGTCAGTACAGGTCAGGTTACTTATGCGGTAAGAGATACCATGATTGATGATAAAGAAATCAAGCAGGGTGATTTCATGGGAATCGGTGACAAAGGAATCCTTTCTGTGGGCAATACGATGATGAGTGTTGCTCTTGGCATGATTGATGAAATGGTAGATGATGATACTGAATTAATCAGTATATACTACGGCTCTGACATCGAAGAAGATGATGCAGAGGAATTGCGTAAAGAGGTTTCGAAAAAATATACCGGCTGCGACATTGAACTCCAATTTGGCGGTCAGCCTATTTACTATTATATTGTATCAGCAGAATAAAGATGAAAAATCCCTGATAACAATTAGTTATCGGGGTTTTTTATGGAAAAAGAAACTATGGATATTACAACCTTAAAGGGAATTGGCGAAAAGACAGCCAGACTTTTTGAAAAACTGGATATCAGAACTGCACAGGATTTGCTCCATTATTATCCCAGAGATTATGAACAGTATAAACCCTGTGTGTCAATAGAGGATGCCGCAGCAGGAGAAAGGGTTTCCATACGGGGAACCATTACCGGAACTATGACAGTGAAGCATATCCGCAATCTGAGTATTTTGAATTTTGTGGTACAGGATGCTACTGGTACGGTTTCGATGACCTATTTTAATATGCCTTATCTGAAAAATTCATTGAAGAAAGGGACTTATTATATTTTTCGTGGATTATTGCAGCAAAAAGGCAGCAAATACGTTATGGAACAGGCACAGATATATAAACCGGATGAATACCAGCAGATGACAGATTGTATGCTGCCCAAATATATGCTGACAAAAGGATTAAGCAACAATGCCATTACCAAAGCGGTCAGACAGGCATTTGCAGTATGTCCTGTGCAAGAAGAATTTCTGTCGCCAAAGTTGCTTTCTAAATATCATTTTATGGCAAGACCAGAAGCTATGTATCAGATGCATTTTCCAGAGAACAAAGAGAAACTGATAGAAGCGCGGAAACGTCTTGTTTTTGATGAATTTTTCCTTTTTATAATGATGCTTCGGCGCATGAAAGAAGAAAATCATGCTATGCCGAATCTTTGTAAAATGATAGAAGTTGCAGATACTTCACGTTTCATCGAAGCACTTCCCTATCAGCTTACCAAAGCACAGTTAAGGGTCTGGGATGAAATAAAAGCTGATTTGTGCAGTGATAGTGTTATGAATCGTCTGGTGCAGGGGGATGTTGGTTCTGGGAAAACCATTCTTGCTTTTCTTGCCTTAATTATGTGTACTGCGAATGGATTTCAAGGGGCTTTGATGGCACCAACGGAAGTGTTGGCAAAGCAGCATTTTGAAGCATTGTCAGTGTTGAAGCAGCAATATCATCTGGCAATCAATCCAGTGCTTCTGACTGGTTCTACTCCGGCAAAAGACAGGAAAATAATTTATGCCCAGATAGAAAATGGGGAAAAAGATATTATTATCGGAACCCATGCGCTGATTCAGGAGAAAGTGGTTTATCATAATCTGGCGCTGGTTATTACAGATGAACAGCATCGTTTCGGGGTACGTCAGCGTGAAACTTTTGCTGAAAAGGGAAATTCTGTGCATGTTCTGGTAATGAGCGCCACCCCTATTCCGCGAACACTGGCAATTATTATGTATGGAGATTTGCACATTTCAGTGCTGGATGAACTTCCGGCAAACAGACTGCCGATTAAAAACTGTGTGGTAAATACTTCCTATCGGGATACTGCTTATCGTTTTCTGGCAAAAGAGGTAGCAGAAGGAAGACAGGTCTATGTTATCTGTCCAATGGTAGAAGCAGGTGAGATGGAAGACTTAGAAGATGTTGTGTCTTATACAGAAAAGTTAAAATTGGCTTTGCCATCATCGGTACAGATTGCCTCCCTTCATGGAAAAATGAAACCGGCTGATAAAAATCGTATCATGGAGGAATTTGGTGCACATCAAATTGATGTATTAGTTTCAACTACGGTAATCGAAGTAGGAATCAATGTTCCGAATGCAACGGTGATGATGGTGGAAAATGCAGAGCGTTTTGGGCTGGCGCAGCTTCATCAGCTTAGAGGGCGTGTGGGACGAGGAAGCCATCAGTCTTACTGTATTTTTATCAGTAAATCTGAGAGCAAAGCAACGATGGCACGTCTGAAAATACTAAACGAATCCAATGATGGTTTTTATATTTCCAGTCAGGATTTGAAATTACGTGGTCCGGGAGATTTGTTCGGAATCCGGCAAAGTGGAGACTTGAAGTTTGAATTAGGTGATATTTTTCAGGATGCCTCCATTTTACAACAGGCAAGTGAAGAGGCTGACAGAATTTTGGAGAACGACCCCAATTTAAGTTTAGAGGAACACGCGGCATTACGTCGTGTTATGGAAAGTTCGGATGTAAATACTGTTGACTTTAGAACTATCTAAACGTAAACTATAAAATGTAAAAGTTTATAGGAGGGACAATGATGTCTAAAATTGCAATTGTAACAGATAGTAATAGCGGCATTACGCAGGAAGAAGCCGGAAGGCTTGGCATTTTTGTTGTGCCAATGCCTTTTTTGATGGATGACGAAACATATTATGAAGATATTACGTTAACACAGACAGAATTTTATGAAAGACTTGCTGCTGGCGCAAACGTGATTACCAGCCAGCCCACACCTGACAGCGTTATGGATTTATGGGATAAGCTGTTAAAAGAATATGATGAAATTGTACACATTCCGATGTCAAGCGGATTAAGCGGTTCTTGTCAGAGTGCCATGATGCTTGCGGGTGATTATGATAACAAAGTGCAGGTTGTTAACAATCAGCGTATTTCTGTTACCCAAAGACAGTCGGCTCTGGATGCATTGATGCTGGCAGAGCAGGGACAAACTGCTGTTCAGATTAAAGAATTTTTGGAAAATGATAAATTTAATTCCAGTATTTATATTATGCTGGATACCTTATCCTATTTAAAAAAAGGCGGACGTATTACACCGGCTGCGGCAGCACTTGGAACCATTTTACGTCTGAAACCGGTTTTGCAGTTACAGGGAGATAAACTGGATGCTTTTGCAAAAGCAAGAACATCCTCACAGGGTAAGTCTATCATGTTAAATGCGATTCGCAATGACATGGAAACCCGTTTTGGCGGTGCAACCAACGAAAATATCTGGCTTCAGATGGCTTATACCCACAATCTGGAAGCCGCAAACCAGTTCCGGGCAGAAGTAGAAGAGGCATTTCCGGGATTTGATATTCGTATGGATCCACTGTCCTTAAGCGTATCCTGTCATATTGGACCGGGTGCTCTGGCAATTGCCTGCTGTAAGAAGATTACGGTTTAGTGTAGACAAATAAGAATAAAGGAAATAAAAGGATGAGTGAAAATAAGAAATATCAGTCTGTGAATGATGAAAAGGAACTGGAACTTCAGAAACAATATATGGAAAAAGCAGTTTCTTATGTACAGAAATTAGAAGAAGAACTGGGACACAAACCGCTCTGCTGTGTCACTACATTTGGCTGTCAGATGAATGCAAGAGATTCTGAAAAATTAGCAGGAATTTTAGTGCAGATTGGATATGGAATGACGAGTCAGGAGGAAGAGGCTGATTTTGTCATCTATAATACCTGTACCGTCAGAGATAATGCAAACCAGCGTGTCTATGGCAGACTCGGTTTTTTAAACAGTATCAAAAAGAAAAAGCCGCATTTAAAAATAGCGTTGTGTGGCTGTATGATGCAGGAACAGTCTGTTATTGATAAGATTAAGAAAAGTTATCGTTTTGTTGATTTGATTTTTGGTACCCATAATATTTTCAAGTTTGCCCAACTTTTGGTTACCATGTTTGAGCAGGAAACAGTTTCCGGACAGAAAGAAATGATTATTGACATCTGGCAGGAAACGGACCAGATTGTAGAAGAACTTCCGGTGGAACGAAAATATTCCTATAAATCCGGTATCAATATTATGTTTGGCTGTAATAATTTTTGCAGTTATTGTATTGTCCCTTATGTCAGGGGAAGAGAAAGAAGTCGTGAACCCAAAGAGATTATCCGGGAAATTGAACATCTGGTTGCCGATGGTGTGGTTGAAATCATGCTGCTTGGACAAAACGTGAATTCTTACGGAAAAAATCTGGAACATCCAATTACCTTTGCACAATTGCTTCGGGAAATTGAAAAGATAGAAGGTCTGAAACGAATCCGTTTTATGAC
>CAYVUF010000198.1:972-4717 GCA_964454605.1 uncultured Bacteroides sp. | reverse complement strand
TCCATTATCTTATTGATTTCCATAAGAGCATTATTAGTAAATATGATACCAAACAATATTGGGAAGATTCTGGGTCTGGCAGTTGGCATAGCTCTTGGCGTGGGGCTGTTTGTGCTTCTGACCGTTTTAGACCAGAAAAAGGCATCCGGAAGTCTTGCGCTTGCCTATGCAGGAATTGCAGGAGCTTTTACCAATACGATTTTTGTAATGAGTGGAATTTATTTCTTGTACAAAGAAGCCTATGCACAGGCACTGGGAATCGCAGGCGATGCGGTTATCGATGTTATTATGGGCGTTATCAGCTTTAACAGTGTGGTAGAAGCTGTGGTTGCAGCTATTCTGGTAGCAGGTGTAGGACTTGCACTTGTCCGGGTAAAACCTGTCAAAGAGCCTGTCAGGGTCAAAGAAACAGCAAAATAATTGAAGCAGCAGAGTGAGGAAAAAAAGTATGATTTTAGCAGTTGATATCGGGAATACAAATATTGTCATTGGTTGTATTGAACAGGAGAAAATCTTTTTTGTAGAAAGAGTATCTACCAATATTTCCAAGACAGAACTGGAATATGTGGTTGAATTTAAGACCTTGTTAGATATTTACCAGATTGAGGTAAAAGAGATAACTGGTTGTATTATTTCATCGGTTGTGCCGCCGCTGAATAATATTGTGCGTTCTGCCATGGAGAAACTGCTGCATATCAAACCACTTTTGGTTGGACCGGGAGTTAAGACAGGATTAAATATTCTGATGGATAATCCGGGACAGGTCGGTTCGGACTTGATTGTAAATGCAGTTGCAGGGGTACACTATTATGGTGCACCGATTATCATGATTGATATGGGGACAGCAACAACCATCAGTGTGGTAGATGACAAAAAGAATTATATCGGCGGCATGATTCTGCCGGGTGTGAAGGTTTCTCTGGAATCACTGGTAAATCGTACTTCTCAGTTGCCTCGCATCAGCTTGGAAGCACCCAAAAAGGTGATTGGAAAGAATACCATTGATTGTATGAAAAGCGGTATTGTTATGGGGCAGGCAGCCTGCATGGATGGTATGATTGAGCGTATCTGGGAAGAATTGGGATACGAAGCAAAGGTCATTGCCACAGGAGGACTGGCAGGAAGTATTGTGCCTTATTGTAAGAAAAAAGTGATTTATGATAACGAATTAACCTTAAAAGGTCTGGATATTATTTATCGGAAAAATGCAGAGCAATAAGTTGCTCGGAAATGAGGATTTTTATAAAATGTTAAAAGGAAAACATATTGTACTGGGTGTGACAGGCAGTATTGCAGCTTATAAAATTGCTTCCCTTGCCAGTATGCTGAAAAAGAGAAACGCGGATGTGACAGTGATTATGACACAGAATGCTACCAATTTTATCAATCCCATTACGTTTGAAACACTGACAGGAAATAAATGTCTTGTGGATACGTTTGACCGGAATTTTCAGTATAGTGTAGAACACGTTTCTTTAGCAAAGCAGGCTGACGTTTTTCTGATTGCACCGGCTTCTGCGAATGTGATTGCCAAAGCAGCACATGGACTGGCAGATGATATGCTGACAACAACATTTCTAGCCTGCAAATGTCCGAAGATAATTGCACCTGCCATGAATACCAGAATGTTCCAGAATCCAATTGTACAGGACAACATGAAAATTCTGGAGAAATATGGAATGGAAGTCATCGCACCGGCAACTGGTTATCTTGCGTGCGGTGATACCGGAGAAGGCAAAATGCCGGAGCCAGAGCTGCTTTTCGAATATATTGTGAAGGCATTGGCACCCAAAGATATGGTTGGAGTAAAGGTATTGGTAACAGCCGGACCTACCAGAGAAAAGATTGACCCGGTACGCTATATCAGCAATCATTCTACTGGAAAGATGGGATATGCAATTGCCAGAGCAGCCATGCTTCGAGGCGCAGAAGTTACTTTAGTAACTGGAAAAACAGATATCACACCGCCTATCGGTACCCAGGTAGTGCAGGTTACTTCGGCGGCTGAGATGGCAGAAGCAGTGAAAACGCGTGCCGAGGCGCAGGATATCATTATCAAGGCGGCCGCGGTTGCAGATTATCGTCCGAAATACACAGCGGATGAGAAAATGAAGAAAAAAGATGGCGAAATGAGCATTGAACTGGAGCGTACCGAAGACATTCTGGGGTATTTGGGAGCACATAAGAAAGAAGGACAGTTCTTGTGCGGCTTTTCCATGGAAACAGAGAATATGATTGAAAATTCCAGAGGAAAACTGGAACGAAAGAATCTGAATCTGATTGTAGCAAATAATTTGAAGCAGGCAGGAGCTGGCTTTGGAACAGATACCAACATTGTTACATTGTTATCCAAAGAAGAAACGTTAGAACTTCCGATGATGACGAAAGAGGAAGTGGCAAATGCACTGCTGGATTACATCAAGAAGCATAGATAAGAATACTTGTAAAGAGTAGTAAGGGAGGGAACAGGAATATGAGAATTGGTATGGGATATGACGTTCATCGTCTGGCAGAAGATAGAAAGTTGATTATTGGTGGAGTAGAAATTCCCTATGAAAAAGGTCTTCTTGGACATTCGGATGCGGACGTTTTACTGCATGCTGTCATGGATGCACTGCTTGGGGCAGCAGCACTTGGAGATATTGGAAAACATTTTCCCGATACGGACCCGGCATACAAGGGAATCTCTTCTATGATATTGTTGGAAGAAGTTGGAAAATTATTGGAAGAAAATCTTTTTCTGATTGAAAATATTGATGCCACCATTATTGCGCAGGCACCGAAGATGCGCCCGCATATTGATACTATGCGCCAGAATATTGCAGATGCACTGCAGATTGATGTTTCACAGGTGAATGTGAAGGCGACTACGGAGGAAGGACTGGGCTTTACTGGAAGCGGAGAAGGAATTTCTTCTCAGGCAATCTGTATGCTGACTAGTCCGGCAGAACTGTACGATAAAGACGTGACACAGGCAGCAAAGTGCGCTGGATGCAGCGGCTGCGCAATGCAGAAGACAGAGCAGGCATAGATTTGGAAATTAAGTGTCGCCGAGGAAATCTTGTCCTCTTGACAAAATAAAATTTTTTGCATATTCTGATTATATACAGAGAAGAGCAATGAACAGAAAGAGTATATTTTTTAAAACTGGCAGAGAGGAATCGTCACCGGCTGTAAGCGATTCTCAGGGAGAAAAATAGAAGTGCATCTGGGAGCTTGATGATGGGAAAAGAGATTGTAAGGAAGATTTCTGAGTATCTGACTCCGGTTGACTACCGATATCAGTTATGAGGGAAGGTACTGCTTGTACCTTAAGTAGAGTGGAAACGCGGATAAATTCGTCTCTAAGAAGAGGGAATTTATCCGTTTTTTGTTGTTCATGGAATAGGAGGTAATTATGGGACTTATTGGTCGTGTACGGGAAGAGATAAAAGTTATCAGAGAACGTGACCCGGCAATCCATTCCGACATGGAAGTGTTTCTGTATCCAAGTTTTAAGGTAATGCTTCATTACAGGGTTGCCCATAAGTTATATATGAAAAAACACTATTTTTTAGCAAGATGGGTGTCGCAGCGTGGGGTGCGCAAAACAGGCATTGAGATACATCCTGGTGCACAGATTGGAAAAGGACTCTTCATTGACCATGGAAATGGTGTTATTATTGGAGAAACAAGTATTTTAGGTGACAATGTTACCTTATATCAGGGAGTCACCCTTGGCGGTACGGGTAAGGAGCAGGGAAAG
>CAYVUF010000198.1:0-962 GCA_964454605.1 uncultured Bacteroides sp. | reverse complement strand
AGAGGCATCCTACCATAGGAAATAATGTTATGATTAGTGCAGGTGCCAAAGTACTGGGTTCTTTTACCATTGGGGACAACAGCAAAATCGGTGCCGGAAGTGTAGTATTAGAAGAAGTACCGCCAAATTCAACGGTGGTCGGGGTACCGGGACGTGTGGTAAAGCGAAACAACATTTCCCTGCCGCAGGAGGAAATGGACCAGGTGCATCTGCCGGACCCGGTTATGGAAGATTTGGCAGTTTTGCAGCATGAGAATGAAGAACTCACAAATCGTCTGATTGATATTGAGCGTGAAATACGTGAATTAAAGGCAAAGAATGGAGAAAAACGATGAAAATTTATAACACATTATCAAAGAGAAAAGAAGAATTTGAACCGATTGTTCCGGGAAAGGTAAGCATGTATGTATGTGGTCCAACCGTTTACAATCTGATTCATATTGGAAATGCCAGACCAATGATTATGTTTGACACAGCAAGAAGATATATGGAGTACAAAGGTCTGGAAGTAAATTATGTTTCCAATTTTACGGATGTAGATGACAAAATTATAAAAAAAGCGAATGAAGAAGGGGTAGAGCCATCGGTTATTTCGGAGCGTTATATTGAAGAGTGTAAAAAGGATATGAAAGCACTGAATGTAAAACCGGCGACGACTCACCCTCAGGCAACTAATGAAATCGGTGGGATGCTTGAAATGATTCAGACACTGATTGACAAAGGTCATGCTTATGTAGCAGCAGATGGTACGGTATATTTTAAAACCAGAAGTTTCAAGGAATATGGCAAATTGTCCCATAAAAATCTGGATGATTTACGGGGCGGCAACCGTTCCTTGTTAGTATCCGGGGAAGACCAGAAAGAAGACCCGCTTGATTTCGTACTCTGGAAACCGAAAAAAGATGGAGAACCATATTGGGAATCCCCATGGTGTGAAGGTCGTCCGGGATGGCATATTGAAT
>CAYVUF010000197.1:0-4750 GCA_964454605.1 uncultured Bacteroides sp. | reverse complement strand
TTGATGACAATGACAAAATTCTTGTGCAAATGCTAAAATATTTTAATCACTAAAAGCAGAAGTCTGTAAGATTTTTAATACCGTATTATTGTAAACCAATCTTATAAACTTTTACATTTCTCATCATCAAAAAAACAGGTAGCCAGCCATAACAGCCAACTACCCGCTTTCCCTTACATCTCCCTATGCACTTTCTTTTCCGTATCTTTCTCCGGACAATTTCTTTTTTTCTGGTATCAGCACTGATTTTTTGTTTTCTTTTGCTTTCTGCACCTAACACTGTACTGTTCTTAAACGAACCTCCTTTTCGTTACCGTTAAGGTACAGAAATAAATACACTGTTGCCTAATTCTTCTTTTCGGCAATCGCTGCCTGTGCTGCTGCCAATCTGGCAATCGGTACGCGGAATGGTGAGCAGGATACATAGGTCAGTCCCACTTTATGGCAGAACTCTACGGATGATGGGTCGCCGCCATGTTCACCACAGATACCCAGCTTAATATCCGGTCTGACAGAACGACCTTTGTCAGCCGCCATCTGAACCAGTTGTCCGACACCACTCTGATCAAGTCTTGCGAATGGGTCCGATTCATAAATCTTATTCTTGTAGTAGTCGCCCAGGAATTTTCCAGCATCGTCACGTGAAAAGCCGAAAGTCATCTGGGTTAAATCGTTTGTACCAAAGGAGAAAAATTCTGCTTCTTCTGCAATCTCATTCGCAAGCAATGCTGCTCTTGGAATTTCAATCATCGTTCCCACGTGATACTGAATGTCTGAGTTTTTCTCTTTCTTAACTGCTTCTGCTACTTCTACAACGACATCTTTGACAAACTTTAATTCCTTTTTCTCACCAACTAATGGAATCATGATTTCCGGTACAATATCGTAACCTTTCTCATTCTTCACTTCAATTGCTGCTTCCATAACTGCTCTGGTCTGCATTCTGGCAATTTCCGGATAGGTTACTGCAAGACGACATCCGCGGTGTCCCATCATTGGATTGAATTCGTGCAGGGAATCACAAATTTCCTGTACTTCTTCTGCTGTCATCATCATTTCTACTGCCAAATCGTCAATATCATCCTTCTCGGTCGGTACAAATTCATGCAGCGGCGGGTCTAAGAAACGAATGGTGACTGGTCTGCCCTCCATGACTTCATAAAGTGCCTTAAAGTCCCCTTTCTGGAATGGAATCAGTGCATTTAATGCTTTCTCTCTCTGCTCCTGTGTTCTTGCCAGAATCATCTGACGAATCTTCGGGATTCTGTCTGGGTCAAAGAACATATGCTCGGTACGACAAAGTCCGATTCCTTCTGCACCGTATTTCACTGCGTTAGCTGCATCAGCCGGAGTATCTGCATTGGTTCGTACCTGTAATTTACGATATTTATCTGCCCATTCCATGATACGTCCGAAATTTCCGCTAACGGAGGCTTCTACGGTCTGGATATCACCCTTGTAAATCTTTCCGGTAGAACCGTCTAAGGAAATGTAATCGCCTTCATGGAACACTTCTCCGCCCAGCTCAAACACTTTATCTTCTTCGTTAATTGCAATTTCACCGCAGCCAGATACACAGGCTGTTCCCATACCACGTGCCACAACAGCCGCATGGGAAGTCATACCGCCGCGAACTGTCAGAATACCTTCTGCTGCGTGCATACCTTCAATGTCTTCCGGTGATGTTTCCAGACGAACCAATACCACTCTTTCGCCCTTTTCATGTGCTTCTTTCGCCTCTTCAGCAGTAAAATAAACTTTACCTGCTGCCGCACCCGGAGATGCCGGAAGTGCCTGCCCGATAACCTGACCTGCTTTCAAAGCATCTGCATCAAAAGTTGGATGCAAAAGCTGGTCTAAGGATTTTGCTTCAATACGAAGTACTGCTTCCTCGGGTGTGATTTTGCCCTCATCTACCAAATCGCAGGCAATCTGAATAGCTGCCGGAGCAGTCCGCTTTCCATTTCGTGTCTGTAAGAAGAAAAGTTTTCCCTCTTCAATGGTAAATTCCATATCCTGCATATCACGATAATGATTTTCTAATCGGTTTGCAATTTCCATAAACTGTTTGTAGCATTCCGGCAAATCTTCTTCCAGTTTGGTAATCGGCTGCGGAGTCCGGATGCCGGCTACCACGTCTTCGCCCTGTGCATTGATAAGATATTCACCATAAATACCTTTCGCTCCGGTAGATGGATTTCTGGTAAATGCAACACCGGTTCCTGATGTGTTTCCCATATTTCCAAATACCATTGCCTGTACATTAACAGCGGTACCCCAGTCCCCTGGAATATCGTTCATTCTTCTATATACAATTGCTCTCTCATTATCCCAGGAACGGAACACAGCCTTAACCGCTTCCATCAACTGTGTTTTCGGCTCCTGCGGGAAATCTTCCCCTTTGTTTGCTTTATAAATGTCTTTGAAACGCTGGATGATTTCTTTCAGATCATCTGCTGTCAGTTCGGTATCATAGTGAATGCCTTTGGCTTCTTTTATCTCATCCAGTATTCTTTCAAAATAGGATTTCGGAATCTCCATAACAACATCCGAGAACATCTGGATAAATCTTCTATACGAATCATACGCAAATCTTGGATTGCCTGTCTTCTGTGCAAAGCCTTCTACTGCAACATCTGTCAGACCCAGATTCAGAATCGTATCCATCATACCCGGCATGGATGCCCTTGCACCGGAACGAACAGATACCAGAAGCGGATTCTCCGTATCTCCAAACTTCTTACCCTGTTTTTCTTCCAAATTTGCCAGTGCAGCAAAAATCTGTTGCTGTATCTCATCTGAAATTTGTCTGCCGTTATTGTAATAATCGGTACATGCTTCTGTTGTAACAGTAAAACCCTGTGGAATTGGCAGTCCTAAATTCGTCATCTCTGCCAGGTTTGCACCTTTACCGCCTAAAAGGTTACGCATATCTGCATTACCCTCTTCAAATAAGTACACCCATTTTGCCATAGTTTTTTCTCCTTTTTTCTTATCAATTCAATAGATAATACCAAAATACCATGAGTGGACAACTGCTCATGGTATTCTGCGCACTTTTTTGTGCTTTCTACACTATATCATATCATATCTTGTGCTATTACGCACCTATTTTTTCATTATTTTTACCAGAAAAATTTGTTTCTTTCGGTATAAAACTGTCGAAGATGAACAAATCAAAATCTTTTTCCAGACTTTCCAACTGTTTCTGGTTCTTGACCGTCCATGCAACAGCCAGATTACGGTATAATTTCCGGCAGATTCGTCGTCCCGGTTCTTTTTTAAATTTACAATTGTAAGCAATGAAGTCAGGACTTGTCGCAAAATTCATCAATAAATGTGTTAGTAAAAAATAAAAAATATTTTTGTATTCTCCATCCCGTCTGAAATCCGTAGACAACTGTCCCCTCATTACTTTCCTGCAATGTTTCCGGTACCAGATAAGCACCAGCGGATTAAAAGATTCAATGCAGTAAACACCCTGATACTCTGAAAGCAGTTTCTGCACTGCCGGACACAGACTGATGTCCGTCCATTCCACTTTCAGTTCCACAATAAGCGGTACTCTGCCATCTACCATTGCCAGGAAATCCTCCAGTCTGGGAATTTTTTCCTCTGACTGGAACAACGAAAACTGCTGCAGCTCTTCATACGTGTAAGAATCCACCCGTCCTGCTGTTTGGCACACACGTTCTAAGGTAAAATCATGGAAAATAACCGGAATCCCATCCTTTGTCAACTGTACATCCAGTTCAATTCCATACCCGGATTCTACCGCCTTTCGAAAAGCTGCCATGGAATTTTCCGGTGCATCCGAGGCATTATCATGCAAGCCTCTGTGCGCATAGAGAACTCCCATATGGGGCGTTTTTTCCGGTTTTCTCCATACTCTTGGCATAAGCATAAACAAATACAGCAGACACAGTACCAGAATGCTGCTGAATACAATCACGATACTCATAGGAAGTTCCATCCTTTTTCCATTCCTTCTCTTTCGTCATACTCTCTGACAGAATTATTTTTCCCATCCTTCTATGATTATAATCCGAAAATCAGAAACTGCAACCCACATATGCCGATTTTCCTTGAAAAAATATACCTTTTATGTATAATAGGACTTGTGACTTTGAAACATGAAAAACATAGAAAATATGAGGTCTTAAAATGATTAGTGCAAACAATGTAACTTACAGAGTGGGCAAGAAAGCCCTTTTTGAAGATGTCAATATTAAATTTACCGAAGGCAACTGTTATGGTCTTATCGGTGCAAATGGTGCCGGCAAGTCAACCTTCTTAAAAATCCTCTCTGGTGTACTGGATACCACCAACGGAGAAATCATTATTACACCGGGACAGCGGCTTTCCGTTCTGGAACAGGACCACTTCAAATATGATGCTTATCCGGTTATGGATGTGGTTATTATGGGCAATGAACGTCTGTACCAGATTATGAAGGAAAAAGATGCTATTTATGCCAAAGAAGATTTTTCAGATGAAGACGGTATTCGCGCCAGCGAATTAGAAGCAGAATTTGCAGAAATGGATGGCTGGGATGCAGAATCCAACGCTGCCATGCTGTTAAACGGTCTGGGCATTGAAACCGATTTACACTATTCCATGATGTCTGATTTGAATGGTAATGAAAAGGTTAAGGTTCTGCTTGCCAAAGCACTGTTTGGCAATCCTGACATTCTTCTGCTCGATGAGCCTACTAACCATTTGGATTTAGATGCCATTGCATGGCTTGAAG
>CAYVUF010000196.1:0-4758 GCA_964454605.1 uncultured Bacteroides sp. | reverse complement strand
GGCTGTATCCAAAGCAGAAGAGATATTTCTGGAACAAGGATGTACTAAAGTATTTCTGGCAACAGAAGATGCAGAATTTTATAAAATTTTTAAGCAAAAATTTGGAAATAAACTAATTGTTAATAAAACGAGTTATATGGAGTACCAGGGCGGTTCTACTGGAAAACAGGAGTACGAACAGGCTGATGGTGGTTATCAGGCTGGTATGGAGTATATGATTACCACAATGTTGCTTGCAAGATGCGACTGTTTGTGTGCTGGTTGTGTTTCAGGCACAGTAGCAGCATTACTTTTGACAGAGGGATATGAATACACTTATTTGTTTGATTTAGGAATCTATGACTAGATATGAGAGAAAAATGAAATTGTTATAGACAAACAGAAATGAGGAACATATGAAAGAACTTGATTTTTTATTTCTATACGAGCATAAGGTAAGAGAACTGGAGAATCTTTGCCTGATTAAATATGAATTGGACAGACGAGGTTACAAGACGGAGATTTTATACATTGAAGATGCAAAGAGTGCGCTTGCAGTTAAGCCGTTTATTCATACAAAAGTTCTGCTCGTCATGGCATGTTATGACAATCATGCCTTAAATTGGCAGGTTAAGAACTTCGTGAAATTTGATAAAGTAATTGATATGCAGTGGGAAAATATTGTATACCCAAAAGATGAAGGACGTAAAGATGCTTTTAAAAATTACAAAGAGATAGGAAAAGAAGTAGTACGTGTATCATGGGGAAAACAGAACGCAAAAAGAATGCTTGATGTAGTTGGAATGGAGCCGGATAAATTAAAGGTGATTGGACATGTAGGAATGGATTTTTTACGTGCTCCCTTAAGTGGCTACTATATGACTAGAGAAGAACTGTTTGCAAAGTATAATCTGCCTGTGGATAAGAAGGTTATTTTATTTGCATCGCCTTATTATGGTGATAATCTTGAGGAATCTTATATACAGGATATGTGCTGTCGCTTCGGAGAAGACTGGAGAGAGTATTATAATTTTATGTGTAAGTCCCAGGAAACGGTATTGGAGTGGATGGAGAATTTACTGGAAAAGGACAAAGAATTATGCGTTGTATTTCGTCCGCATCCGGGGCATCCAAGTTATATCGCAGAACGAATTGCAGCAGAGTATGATAATTTTAAAATTATTTCAGGAGAGTCTGTAAAACAGTGGATTGTTACTTGTGACAAGGTATATACTGGTAATAGTTCAGTGGTGGTGGAAGCTTTTTTTGCGAAGAAAATGTGTCAGTTGCTTTTCCCATTACCAACAACAGAGGGTTTTGAGCTGAAGTTAATTTCGGATTCAGATAAGATAACGAATTATAGTCAGTTTGAACAGTCGGTTTATGCACAAGAGGAGAATTTCCCAACACCGGTGGAAAGCATAGAAGAAATCTATATGGTGGATTGGGAAGAACCTAGCTACATTAAGTTTGCCAATATGGCAGAGGAAGTATTGCAGGACAGCAGATATCTTTTGAATCAGAGTCAGATAGCTCAGATTCGTGAGGAAACGAGAATACAGACAGTAATTCGTAAAATTTCAGGAGTTGATATTTTGTACCGGAATTATTTGCGATTGATTGATAATGAGAAAATATGTTGGAAATGGATTGAAAAGCAGAGAGAACTACGAAATCGGGCATATCAGATAGAAAAGGAACATGCCCATGAATTAACTTCTCAAGAGGAAATCGATTCTATTATCAACAAGATTAGAAAGGCACTTGCATGAGTCTGATAGATATTTTGAAAAAATCGGAACAACTTGTATATTGGAATCGGTGTAGAATCCATAGAAACAAACCAGATTTCCGGGAGTTAGTATTGGAAGGATATCAAAATGCGGATTATCTGCATCTGGAAAGCTATGGCAGAGATTATGAAGGGCATACCATTTATGTAGCAGATGAACGAGGTGCAGGTGTGGGTTTTTTTGCAGAATTTGGTGTGACATTAATCAAACTTTATTTTGCGGATGAGAGAGGTTTTACACCGTATGTAACTTGGGGAAAAGACTATTTGTACTATGAACCCGAAGGTGTGGATGGTGAGAAAAATGCCTTTTTATATTTTTTTGAGCCAGTGTCAGAGATTAAGAGCATTGAACAAGCCTGTCATGTAGTACATTCAGAAGAGAGCCATTATTTTCAGGTAAAAGCTTTATTTGATGCCGTTAGTTATGATGTGTCAGAGGATTATGTGAATGCAATGGCAGGGATGGTTAAAAAATATATTCGGTACAATGCGAAAACAAAGCAGTATCTGGAAAGGGAATATGATAAGCTGTTAGGGGGCGAAAAAGTTTTGGGAGTTCATTTTCGCGGAACGGATTTTCGTAAACAGTATAATAATCATCCGATTCCTGTCCAGATAGAACAAGAAATAGAAAAAATACAGGAATTGCTTGAAAAATCTCATTATACTAAAATTTTCCTGGCAACGGATGAACAGTTGGCAGTGGAACGTTTCAGACAGGTATTTGGTGATATGATTTGTATTTATGAAGATACGTATCGGGATACGGGAACAGATGAATCCATTGCTTTTAGTCACTCGGATAGGGAAAAGCATCATTATCGTCTGGCATTGGAAGTGCTAAGGGATGAATATACGCTTGTTAACGCAGACGGTCTTGTATGCGGTTATTCTAATGTAACATTTATCGCAAGGGTAATGCGCAAGGCATGGTTTGAAAAGAATTGGCAGGATTATGTGTTGATTGATAATGGGTTGTATCATAATAACAATAGCTTCTCTGAGAGCAAGGACAGCCGCGAGAGAAGAAGAATATAAAACCAGTGCAAATGTGCACAGAAAAGAGGATAAGTATGAATAAGACAATTACAGCAATAATACCAGTAAAGGGAAACAGTACCAGATTACCTAACAAGAATATTTTACCATTCGGAGATTCCAATCTTTTGCAGCATAAGATAGATCAGCTCAAACAGGTGGAGGGATTAACAGATATCATCTGTTCTTCGGATTCGGATGAAATGTTGGCAATTGCAGAGAAAGCTGGGATTAAGGCAATTAAACGACCAACTCAGTATGCGGATGAATCGGTGCCATTTGGTATGTTTTTAGAGTACATCAGCGACCTTGTGGAAACAGAACATGTTATGTGGGCATGTGCTACCTCGCCTTGTGTTGAACCATATTTGTATAACAAGGCAATTCAGACTTACTTTGAAAAGCTGGAAGAAGGATATGATTCACTGATTACTTGTCAGCCATATCAGACATATCTGATGGATGAAAAAGGTCCTCTTAATTTCAGTATGGGTCTGGAACATAAAAATTCAGAGCAGTTACCATTATTGTACCATTTTACCAATGGTATCAATCTGGCACCAGCTAAGAAATTGAAAGAATGGCATTACAATTATGGTCCAAACGCCTACCGCCTTCTTATCAATAAGAGAGAAGCAGCAGATATTGATGATGTATATGATTATGAAATGGCAAAGGCATTATATGCGATGAAAGACCCAAAGCCGACGATATAATTTGTGAAGTGATAGGAAGAGATATGGGAAATATTAAATTATTAGATTGTACCTTACGTGATGGCGGATATATCAATGATTGGAAGTTTGGCTATCATACGATATGCGATATTATTAAAAAGTTAGTAGAATCTCAAGTTAATTATATTGAAGTGGGTTTTTTGCGGGATTGCCAATATCAGAAAGATGCGGCAGTTTTTAATAATTGTGCGGAGATAGCCAATGTTTTACCAGAAAAAAGAGGTAATACGCAGTTTACAGCAATGGCACTTCATAATAAGTATGATATCAATAAATTAGAAAACTATGATGGTAAGACGATCGATGCGCTTAGAATCACTTTTCATGATTATGATATTGATGAAGGACTGAAATATATTGAGAAAGCAATTGCAAAGGGATATAAAGTATTTGCAAATCCCATTAACATTATGGGGTATTCGGATGCACAGATATTACAGTTATTGGAAAAGGTAAATAGGGTAAAGCCATATGCTTTTTCTATTGTAGATACTTTTGGTTCCATGATGAAAGAGGATTTGCTGAGAATTTATTCCTTAGTAGAACACAATTTGGATAAGTCCATTGTAATAGGATTGCATTTGCATGAGAATCTAGGGCTTTCTTTTTCGCTGGCACAAGAATTTATTACAATGAAGGCAAGTGAGAGAGAATGCGTTATTGATGCATCCATGTTTGGAATGGGACGTGCACCGGGAAATTTGTGTATGGAACTTATTATGGATTACATGAACAAAACACAGACCGGAACATATAATATGAATCCTGTCCTTGATGGTATTGATGACCATATTGCTAAATTGAAGAGCATTGAGCCATGGGGATATAGTACGGCGTATGCCTTGTCAGCTAAATTTAACCTGCATAGAAATTATGCAGAATTTTTGCTGTCAAAGGGCAGATTGCGGGCAAAACAGATTAATCAGATTCTGGCAAGCATAGAGGATTGTAAAAAGACAGCATATGATGAACGATATGTGGAAGATTTGTATCAGAAATTTCAAAATCATGAAATTGAAGATGAAAATCTTATCAAAGAATTGAAATTAAAATTGTCAGGGAAAAAGGTGCTTGTGCTGGCTCCAGGTTCAACCATTATTAGCCAGAAGGAGAAAATACAAGAGTTTATTCGGGAATATTCTCCAACTATTTTTGCAGCAAATTTTTCACCGGATGATTACTTGGAAGATTATATTTCTGTTCGAATGC
>CAYVUF010000195.1:0-4761 GCA_964454605.1 uncultured Bacteroides sp. | reverse complement strand
GAAGGAACGGGATTACAAGAATCCCACCCCAACACTTGACAAAGAACCAAAAAAATATGGGCACTACGCTCACCACTTATATCAATAGTGTACGTCTTGCCCATGTATGTGAAGATTTAAAAAACACAGATTATAATATCGGTACTATTCTGGAACAGAACGGTATCACCAACTATAAACTGTTTATGAAAAACTTCAAACAGTTATACCACTGCACTCCGAAAGAATTTCGGCAAAACAGTCATAACTGACTTTCTTCTCTAACCTCTCTGCTTGTCCAATAGTTCTTTGAGTGCATCATCACCAATGCTTACCCATGCATCTTCCTCTTCTGCATTGAGTCCCAGATACTCCCGCAGGGTCATTGTTTCATCATGAAAACCCCAATCCTGACTATAATCATCGATTTCCTCGAACTCGATTTCTCCTTCCAAATATTTTTCTTTGAATGTTTTCTCCACCTGTTTTCCTCCTGACAGAATCCTCTCTGATTCTGCTTCTTCTTTTAATGCAATCCCTGTTCCTTTGCCTTCGCTGCCACCATTTCATAAGTAGGCACTGGAACCTGATATTTATGTCCCAATCGTACTACTTCATAGATAAGTCCATCAATTTCAGACTGTTTTCCGGCATATACATCCCTCTGCATAGAAGTAGAAGCTAAGGGGGACATAGTATCCAATATCTGTAAATTCGTAGTTACAACGTCAATCTGGAACGGTACGCCCATTGCAACCGCCAGAGCATCCACTTCCTTCATCAGCTTCACAAAGGTATCTCTTGGCTCTCCTGTTACCTGTACTTCCCCGGCAGAAACATGATAATACAGTCCACACGCTGCCATCGGTGACACAAATGCAAACTTCTGCAGGGCATCTCTTCGAATATTATCAGATAATACTGCATCAATCCCGCTGTCCTTTAAGTCTTTGGCTACTTCAAATAATGTCTGGCATAACTGTTCCGGCTCTCTTACCCCATAAACAATACGGAAAATATCACCTTTCTGTAAAATGATTCCTGGCTCTTTTATTTCAGCTACAATATAGATGCAGCCATCGGTTACCAGTAAATCCGGCAATTTTTCCTGCATTCTGCTGCCTGTTCCATAAAGATTCAGAATCGGAATCACTACGCTATCCGGCTTCGCTACCTTTTGAATAAAGGGTATGGTATCCTCTAAAGAATATCCCTTCACACAGACAAAAATAACATCCGGTCTTTCCTCATAATGCTCCATATCCGTTGCCTTGACCGGATGAACTACATAATTGCCTTTGACCGTTGTTTCCATTGCAATGCCTTTTTCCTGCATTTTTCGCAGATGTTCTCCTCTGGCAATCAAGGTCACATCCTTGCCTGCCTCTGTCATAAATGCACCTATACTGCCGCCGGTACCACCTGCACCAATCACTAAATATTTCATGCCAACCTCATTTCTGAATGTTATCCCACAATTTTCCATCCTTTTTATCCCATAAAAAAGAAGTTCTGTATCATTGTATCTGTTTCTACAATTATACAGAACCCTTTCTCATACTGTCAATGCAGTAACTGCTTTTTCCAGACGTTCCAATGCCTCCTGCAGAAGACTTCTTGGACAGGCCAGATTGATTCGTTCAAATCCGGCTCCGACTGCTCCAAACATACTGCCTGCATCCAGCCACAGCTTTGCCTGATGAACCATTAAATCTTCCAATGCTTCTTCCGATAAGCCTAATGCCCGACAGTCCAGCCAGATTAAATACGTTCCTTCCGGCTCTATCAGTTTAATACCAGGAATCCTTTTCTCCAGAAACTCTCTGGTAAAATCCAAATTTCCCTTCAAATAATCTTTCAACTGTTCTAACCACTCTCTGCCGCCTTCATAAGCTGCCTGACAGGCATGCTGTCCCAACATATTAACTTCGCAATAGCCTACCGCATCCAACCGCTTCTGAAATGCTGCACGAATTTCTGGATTAGGAATAAAAATATTGGACACCTGTAAGCCTGCCAGATTAAAAGTTTTGCTGGGTGCAGTACAGATAATGCTGATATCTTTCAATCGTTCATCGATGGTAGGAAGCATATAATGCTGATGTCCCGGATAGACAAAATCACTATGTATTTCATCACTGACAATCTTAACATGATATTTCAGACAAATTTCACCAACCCGTTTCAGTTCTTCTTTTGTCCAGACTCTTCCCACCGGATTATGAGGACTGCACAGCAGGAAAAGTTTCACGTTCTCTTCTGCAATCTTCTTTTCTAATTCCTCATAATTCATCTCGTAATGCCCATTTTTCAATACCAGAGGACTATTTACCAGTTTCCGGTTATTATCCTGTACCACTGCTGCGAAAGGATAGTAAACCGGCTGCTGTATCAGAACACTTTCTCCTTCTTTCGTCAATGCCTGTATTGCCATAGCAATTGCAAATACAACCCCCGGTGTCTTCACCAGCCAGTCTTTCTCCACAGTCCAGTGAAAATAGGTCTGATACCAGTCTGCAATTGCTTGAAAATAATCGTCTTTATGATTGGTGTACCCCAAAATGCCAAGTTCCACATCTTTTGCCATGCGTTGGGTAATACAGGGTGCTGTCCGAAAATCCATATCTGCAACCCATAGCGGCAAAACATCCTCTGGCTTTCCACGCTCCACAGCAAAATCATATTTTAAGCAATCCGAATTTTTTCTATCAATAATCTCATCAAAATTATGTACCATGCTTTTCTTCTCCACACCTGTCATGATTCGCTTCTCATTGCCTGTTCCAAATCCTTAATCAAATCTTCCACATCTTCTATCCCAACTGACATACGAAGCAGTGTTTCATCAATTCCTTTTGCTTTTCTGATTTCTTCCGGCACATCTGCATGAGTCTGGGTCATGGGATAGGTAATCAGACTTTCTGTACCGCCCAGACTTTCTGCATATTGTATAACTTTTACCTGTTCTAAAATCTGGTGTACGGTTTCCTCTGTATCTACCCGGAAAGTCAGCATACCGCTGTAACCCCGGCTCTGTTTCCGTATGATTTCTCTGCTGGGATGATTTGGCAGTCCTATATAACGTACTTCTCTTACCTTTGGCTGTTTCTGCAGCCACTGGGCAATTGCCAGGGCATTCTGCTGGTGCTTCTCCATTCTCACAGATAAGGTTTTAATACCCCGCAGAATAAGCCAACTATCAAAAGGGGCAAGTCCTGCTCCTGTTGTTTTCAAGATATTCCGAAGTGCCTCAGAAATATCTTCTCTGTTAGTCACCAGAAATCCGCCTAAGGTATCATTGTGTCCTTCCAGATATTTGGTGGCGCTATGCACCACAACATCCGCTCCCAAATCAAGTGGATTCTGAAAATACGGTGTCAGAAAAGTATTGTCTACCGCTAGTATGCAACCATGTTCTTTTGCTATTTTACTGACTGCTTCAATATCCGTCACCTGCATCATCGGATTCGTTGGTGTTTCTACATAGATAAGTCTGGTATTGTCCTGTATCGCCGCTTTTACCTGTTCCAAATCTGAAGTATCTGTATAGGTTACCTGAATGCCATTTTTCTCATTGATTAAACGAAACTGACGAATCGTTCCACCATATAAATCATCTGTTGCCACAATATGTTCTCCCGGATGAAAAAGTTCCATCATGGCACTGACTGCTGCCATACCGCAGGAAAAAGCAATGGCATCTGTCCCATGCTCTAAGTCAGTCATAATGCGCTCTACTTCTTCTCTGGTTGGATTCTGCACTCTTGTATAATCATATCCGGTACTTCGCCCAACGCCTGGATGCGCATAAGCCGCTGTCTGATAAATCGGAAAACTTATACTGCCAGTATTCTCTACGTTCTTTCTCGTTCCATTTCCATGAATACAAACTGTGTCAACTCCATATCCCATACCCGGTTCCTCATTTCCTATAATTTCCATATGATTTATTAGTATTATAGGATTGGTTTGATTTTCTGTCAACACTTTTGCTTATTTTTCTGCTTCCATATCCTTCGGCAGTACCAGATTCAAGATGACAGAAACCAGGAAAACAACTGCCACGCAGTTCTCTGCAAAAACGTTTTGTACTAACTGTGGAAAAATTGCAAAAATTTCTGGGACCTGTGTAAAACCGATACCTACACTGAGTGACAGTGCCACCAGAGTAATATTTCGCTGGGAATATCCACATTTTCCAATCATCTGGATACCACTAACCACAATTGTACCAAACATCATCAAAGTACATCCGCCTAAAACCGCATCCGGCAATGTAGCAAGCAATGCACCGAAAATCGGGAACACACCTGCCAGAATCATAATCACAGCACCAGTTGCAATCGCATAACGATTCACTACCTTTGTCATAGCAACCAGACCAACATTCTGGCTGAAAGAAGTAATCGGCAGACAACCAAAAACAGAAGACAGGGCACTAATAAAACCATCACAAGCAAGGGAACCTGATATTTCTTTCTCAGAAGGTTCTCTGTTTAATCCTGCAGATGCCAGTGCTGTGGTATCTCCGATTGTTTCTGTTGCTGACACTAAGAAAATCATAATGGCTGAAATAATCGCGCCTGGATGAAATTCCATGGAAAAAGGCATAATGCTTGGTAATGCAATCACTTCTGTTCCTGCCAGAGACGAGAAATCTACTATGCCCATGCAGACAGCAACGACATAGCCGACAATCAGACCAAATAAAACAGACAATTGTTTCCAGAAGGATTTTGCAAATATATGAAACAGGATGCAGGCAAGCAATGTAACCGAACC
>CAYVUF010000194.1:0-4837 GCA_964454605.1 uncultured Bacteroides sp. | reverse complement strand
GGAACTATGACATCTGGAAAATGCTGGATTACTGTAATTCTTTTTGTATGGTGCATTATTTCCTTATCTCAGGTCAGTACCTTCCTGTACTTCAATTTTTAGAATAGTACTGATAAATAATGTAACATTAATGAAAATTTTGCAATCATCGGATAAATTATTACATTGAAATGAGGATTCATATGGAACAGAAATTTATAAAATCTTTTTTCATAAGAAGTGCTGTTGTATTACTGCTTGTTATCGGATTTGTGGTATTACTTGACCCTTTTTATCAATATCATAAACCTTTGCCGGGCTTAAAAAGTGTCCTTACTGATAAAGAATATCAATGTGTAGGTACGCTCCGCAATTTTGATTATGATAGTCTGATTATTGGTTCTTCTGTTTGCGAAAATTATAATAATAACTGGTTTAATGAAGGATTTGATTGTACTTCCATTAAGGCAATCCGTTCTTATGGGGCTACAGCCGATTTATGTTATTTACTGGACGTTGCTTATGAAACACATGATTTGAAATATGTTTTCTATAATATTGACCCATCTTCCCTATCAGCAAGTACGGAAACAACCTACGAATCCACAGGTTGTCCAATGTACTTATATGACACCAATGTATGGAATGATGCTCAATATGTCCTTAACAAAGACGTTTTAATGGAAAAAATTCCATATATGCTGGCTTTTTCTTTTCTTGGAGATTATGATGAGGGAAATTCCTATAATTGGGCACAATGGAAGTATTTTGGTGCAGACCTTGCAACTGGTATGTATAATCGTAAACCTTCCATCGCATCGATGCTGAAAGAAACACACTATGAAGAAGAACTTGCTAGAAATATTGCACTTCTGACTACACAGGTAGAAGCGCATCCGAAAACTACTTTTAAATTTTTCTTTCCGCCTTATTCTATGCTCTGGTGGGATGATGCCTATCGCGGCGGTGAACTGGATGCTTGTCTTTATAATGAAAAGAAAACAATTGAAACTTTATTAGAATACGATAACGTAGAAATCTATTATTATCAGGATAATGAAAAAATTATTACAGACCTTGATAATTATATGGATATGATTCATTTTTCCAAAGATATCAATCAGTTTATCTGTTCAAGTCTGGTAGCTGGTGAAAACAGACTGACGGAAGATAATTATGAAGAACGTATTGAAAATATGCGAAAACTTGCTCATCAGATTGTAGAAAAAAATATTCTGGAATATTATCCTGAATAATATTGATTAAAAAAACGAAAAGAGGAAATAGAATTGAAACTGATTTCATGGAATGTAAACGGAATAAGAGCTTGTATGGGAAAAGGATTTTTAGATTTTTTTCAGGCAGAAGACGCTGATATTTTCTGCTTACAGGAAACAAAACTGCAGGAAGGACAGATTTCATTAGACCTTCCGGGCTATTATCAGTATTGGAATTATGCTGAGAAAAAGGGTTACTCTGGCACTGCTGTTTTTACGAAACGAGAACCGATAAACGTAACCTATGGACTTGGAATAGAAGAACACGACCACGAAGGACGTGTGATTACTTTGGAATTTCCAGAATTTTATTTTATTACAGTATATACACCAAATTCACAGGATGGTCTTGCAAGACTGGAATATCGTATGAAATGGGAAGATGATTTTCTTGCTTATGTTAAAAATCTGGAGAATACAAAGCCGGTTGTCTTTTGCGGCGACTTAAATGTTGCCCACAAAGAAATTGATTTAAAAAATCCAAAAAACAATCGCAAAAATGCAGGGTTTACTGATGAAGAACGTGCTAAGTTTACTACTATCATGGAAACTGGACTTGTTGATACTTTCCGTCATTTTTATCCAGATTTAGAAGGTGCTTACTCCTGGTGGTCATACCGTTTCCATGCCAGAGAGAAAAATGCCGGATGGCGTATTGATTATTTTATTGTTTCTGATTGTTTAAAGGATAATCTGGAAGATGCTGTAATTTACAAGGATATCATGGGTTCAGACCACTGTCCTATCGGACTGCTTCTGACACTGTAAGAACGATGAAGGATAGATGATTATGAAAAGAAAATGGGGTCTATGCCTGACGATTACTTTTTTAATAGGCGTGCTTCTTGTATGTATACAGTTTATGAATAAAGAAGCAGGCATTTATATTTATGTAGCCGGACAAAAAATTGCTCTCTGGCAGCAGAACGATGACTACTATGCATTTCTTCCTTCTGCTTGCAAAGATGCTGATTTAGAACCAAAAATCTCAAACCGGATAGATAAATCTTCCGTCACTTTTTTATATTCAGAAAATATTCCTGCTGTTTTCATTGATACCCAGTCAGGAACAACAGAGAATATCAACCATGATAAGAAAGTAAAGGAAACTGGAAGAATTACCGTATTAGAAGCTGATGGAACGATTAGCTTTACAGAAACCATTGACTATATCAAAGGTAAAGGAAATTCTTCCTTTCATGAATTTGAAAAAAAAACCTTATATCATTAAATTAAAGGATTCTGCTTCTTTTTTAGGAATGAAAGAAGGAAAGAAGTGGGTTTTCACTTCCAATGCTTCAGACAGTACTTTACTTCGTAATGCTTTATCCAGAAATTTAGCAAATCACCTTAATCTGCCACAATCTGATGAAGGCGTTTTTGCAGATTTATATATCAATGGTGAATATCTCGGAAATTATTATATTACGGAAAAAATAGAAGTTGCTGAAAACAAGTTAGAAATTACAGATTTAGAAAAAGCAACACAAAAAGCTAATCATGGAACTGGATTATCTTCCTTTGATACTGCATGGACTGAAAAAACAAAAGCAAAACAAATTCCATATAATCCACAGGATATTACAGGCGGCTATCTGATTGAACGGGATTTTCATAGTCGTTTTATCACAGAAGTAGAAGAAAATGGAAGTTATTTTATCACACAGGCAAATGAATGTTTCGTTGTCCGTTCTCCTGAATATGCTTCTGAAAAACAGATTTCTTATATTAGCGACTTTGTTCAAAGTGTAGAAAATGCAATTTTTTCGCCAGATGGAATAGATATTAATACTGGAAAATCTTATACTGAACTAATTGATATAAATTCTTTTGCCAGAAAATATTTATTAGAGGAAATTACTTCTAATTATGATGGAGGTGTAGCCAGTTCGTTTTTTTACAAAGACATTGATTCTATCAGTGAAAAATTATTTGCAGGACCTGTTTGGGATTATGATATAACCTGGGGAAATAATCCATCCTTCCTTGGCTATCTTCCTACTACACCCAATCGATTGACAAAATTGCAATGCAACAATTATTCAACCGACTGGTTTGCCTCTTTATATAGTAAACCAGAATTTTATAAAGAAATTACCACTTGCTATGAATCTGAAATAAGTTCTTATTTAGAGGTTTTAGCCAATCAGATATTACCAGAGTATGCAGAAAAAATAGCTGCTTCTGCTACTATGGACCAGATTCGCTGGCAGGAACAATATCTTGCAAATAATCCAAATTTTCAAAGCAGAGAAGAAGAATTAGATTTTCTGAGCAATTTTATTTTAAATCGAAAAGTATTTCTGGATAAAGCATGGATAAACAACGTACCTGTTTACAAAATTACTCTTGTATTGAATGATGTTGTTTATGATATTTTATACGTCTTCGAAGGAAATACCCTTCCAGAATTTCCAGAAGTTCATGATGAACATGCTGATATTTCACATTGGATTCGTACAGAAGATAAGGTTACACCAGATAAAATTCATGCTGTTTATCAGAATATGACTTTTGAAGCAGTTGTAGAATAACAAAAAGTTTGGCCTGACAGCCAAACTTTTTTTGTTCATACATATTTTACTATTAATCTTATAAACTTATCTCATCAATCTTCTTAATCTCTTCCTCTGAAAAAGAAATATTTTTAAGTGCACCAATATTATCAATGATTTGTTCCGGTTTTGATGCGCCAATTAACACACTCGTTACCTTTCCATCCTTTAAAATCCATGCTAACGCCATTTCCGCTAATGTTTGTCCACGTTCAGATGCAATCTCATTCAGTGCTTTAATCTGGCTTAACTTTTTCCCTGTCAGAGCATCTTCATTCAAGAAAACACTTTTTCCTGCAATACGACTGTCTGCTGGAATACCATTTAAATAGCGATTCGTTAACATTCCCTGAGCCAAAGGACTAAAACATATAATTCCTTTTCCAAGTTTACCAGCGGTTTCTTTCAATCCATTCTTTTCAATGGTTCTGTCAAAAATAGAATAGCGATTCTGATTGATAACAAAAGGAACTTTAAGTTCTTCTAAAATGGAAGTTGCTTTTGCCAATGTTTCACCATCATAATTAGAAAGACCTACATACAATGCTTTTCCACTCTGGACTGCAGTTGCCAGAGCACCCATTGTTTCTTCCAAAGGAGTTTCCGGATCCATACGATGATGATAGAATATATCTACATAATCAAGATTCATTCTTTTCAGACTGGCATCCAGACTGGCAAGAAGATATTTACGACTTCCAAAGTTG
Source organism: uncultured Bacteroides sp. (assembly GCA_964454605.1). Taxonomy (GTDB): domain Bacteria; phylum Bacillota; class Clostridia; order Lachnospirales; family Lachnospiraceae; genus UBA3282. The sequence continues at coordinate 319 of CAYVUF010000194.1, read as the reverse complement.
CCATAAGGTCCTGACCACATTTCGTATCCAGCTTTCGTACTGATAATCATTTCATCTCTATAATTCTGAAAATTTTCTTTCACAATAAGTCCAAAATTCTTTTCAGCACTTCCTGGAGCAGGACCATAATTATTTGCCAAATCAAAATGAGTTATTCCGTAATCAAACGCAGTAAAACACATTTTTTTCATGTTTTCATAATTGGCATCATCACCGAAATTATGCCACATTCCAAGTGATACTGCTGAAAGTTTTAAACCACTATTTCCACAACGGTTGTAAATCATTTCATCATATCTTTTTTCAGATGCTGTATACA
>CAYVUF010000193.1:0-4841 GCA_964454605.1 uncultured Bacteroides sp. | reverse complement strand
CTCAATATATTTTCCATTCAATTCAATAAAATTCAGAATTCGATTCTTTTTAAGGTCATTTTGTCCAGAAGCTATAATATGACAAATTCTATCCCTGTTCTGACATTCTATTATAACTGGAAATACTTTGATTAATTCTGCTTCAGTTCCTATAAAAAAATAGATGTCACTCATCCTACTATTCTTCTACATTTCAGCAATTTCATGCTATAACCATATATCTTTTCAACCACAACCGCAACAATCAAAGAACAAATGCACATTAAAAAATACAGCAAAACAGATATACCATTTCCTACTGGTAAGCTTGTCATTCTATCTATAACCTTCCATACAAAGCTAATCACAAAGAGATGTGACAAATAAATGCCATAGCTATGTCTTCCCATGATTGTCAAAACACTATTGCACAGTAACCCTTTTGAATTTGCAAGCTCTGCCAAGAGAACAAACGCAAACACAATCGCAAAAGAAAAAATATTACTGAATAAACAGAACTTATTGCTACCTAATACAAGAAACAACATTGTTATAAATGCAAACATAAGTATTGCACTGCTCATCTGCTTATCTATGATTGCTATTGTGTTTTCTCGTTCCATCCAATAAATGACACATCCCAATAAAATAACAGGTAACTCTGGCAAGAAACAAAGAATGGACACATAATCGTTCCAGATTGCTTCATTAGAAATAAATGGAAATCTCTGAAGTATCATTAATAAACTATAAGCCAACGGAACTATAAAGAACATTGCAGTAATGATTCTTTTTAAAGAACTCAAATGTTTGTACAGAAATGGTGCTATCAAATACCAAAGCATTAAGTCTGCAATAAACCAGTTCACATTAATACTATTAATATAATATGGAAAAAATCCATGTACACACAGTAAATTGCACACTATATTAAGCCAAGACACTTCGTTGAGCGGTCCGAGATAAAACCTCTCTCCACGTCCAAATATCAGCAAATGTATCGCAGTGAATGTCCAATACAGTGGAAGAATACGCAGTGCCTTCCGCTTATACCATTCCTTTAATGGCATTCCCTTTTGACCGGCATGTTCCAAAGATTTAAAAATCAAATAGCCATTCAGTACGAACATCAACTGAACACCTCGTGCACCATTATTAATAAAACAATTTAAAATTCCACATCTTCCAGAAAAGCTAATTCTGCTATGTACTAAGATAATGCCTAACATTGCAATCCCCTTTAAGGAATCAATACTTTTTGATACTTTTTCACTCTTATCTCCATACATAAAATCTCACAATTCCTTTGCTCTATAATTAGTTACTGGAGGCCATCTTCAAATATCAATAATTCTAATTGATTATATCGAATAATATTGCTTGGCTCGGAATAATGCTCACAAATGCTTTCATAATCCTCGCAGTTTTCATAAACTGCAAACTTATTGTTATCCGTACTTTGGTCATTACGCGTAACAATATAATGAACCTCCGCTTCTTCTCCAAAGACGTCTTTCACTTCTTCTTTACTTCTGCAAACTAATACTTTTCCATCACTCATTGCTGAAATCTTAGAATATATCCAATATGGTGCCACTGCATAACCATATTCTGCATCCTCAAGATATGCCGCGATTGCTTGTAAATCCTCTCCATAACTATCCGGAGCACTATACGCCCAAACTTTTTCCACACTGCACACACACATAGCTATGGTACATACACAGAACAAAAATCTTTTGCCAGCTATCCTCTTTAGCACCTCTATATGAATGATATTTAGTATTTTATCCATATTTCTACATAATACTATTGTCATGACAGATGGTAATGCTGTGAAATACCTGGCATACGGCATAGCACCAAATTCCGTAAAAACAAAAACTAATGACAATAATAAATAGGACCATGCCAGTATCTCATCTATACAATCATAGCCATACTGAACACTTTTACTTGCAATACACTTCACTATAATATGTCCCATAACTATATAGCCAATTATAATGACTACAACTTTAAATAAATATACTATCGAATACAAGCTTATCACAGGCAAGTTAGATAATTGAATGTTAAAATCAAAAACAAATCAGTTGCACATAATTCAGCAAATGCTCCCCTATCGATTGAATCGATATCCAATTGGTTCCACCATAAATCGCCCCATAAACATTTGCACGCTCGTTAGTCCACAGCCTCTCCATAAAATCTATCGGCATAAAACGACTAATTGCAAAAACTATCACCCCAACGCTGATTGCCCCAATTGCCACTTTATGGTATTTAGGATGATATAGAATCCATTTCCCTAAAACAATACATAACGGGAGTAGGAACAGTATATAAAATATTAAGTCCCTCGTGCTCATTCCATACAGACATACAAGACCTGCTAAAAGACAGAATGTAATTTGTAGATATTTTTTCTCGCTCCGCATTGCCAAATCTATCAGCAATAAACATAACAATGCATAGATTCTTGCTGAAGTATGATATTGAAATGGATATATATAAATAAGATCCCTTCCCCCTTCATCCCAGCATAATGCCGGACTGTCAGACACTGGAAACAAAATAACGCACAACAGCGCAACTAACGGCAATAAATAGATTTTGCTTTGTTTTTCATTAGCTGATTTGCTTTTCAAACTCAAATAAAGTACTAAACAAATTATTACAAAGAAAAAGAAAACATAACTCAAACGTACTGCAAAATACGACATTCCACCTATATGAGTTGCCAGCCATGTTCCTAAATATGCCACAAGGTCAATTTGACCCATTTCCATATAATCGATGTAATACAATCTCCAAACTGGTGCCATCTCTTCCGTATTAGGAGGGAACTCAAGTAACAAGCCATAATAATACCCGGCTGCCCCCAATGCAAATAGCACGCACAACAGTACGGTACAGATTCTATTGTTTATCATATTCCGAATCACAATCCTAATATTTTCCGTTGTTTTCATTCTTTCTCCTTAACGCCACAATTATATCATACTATATTATGACTTTCAATCTCTGTGCTATCATATGGTCCCACTGCACTACCCTGAATTGATTTCACTCTAACTCAAAACAAATAATATTAGTCAGGCGCATAAAATTGTCCGATGCTATCCTTTGTTCTATCCAATCGCTTCCGATATGCATCGTAATCCTTTGCCAAATGTCCTATGTCCCACGCGACATACCCATTCTTCGTCAAATCATCTACTAATAATTTGGAAGTTGGACCCAAAATAACACAAATGATTCTGCCACGTTCTATCTCTAATGCCTGTTTCAAAATATTATCATAGTGCGAATATGCATCCTTTGCGGGAGCATAAATATACTCCAACTCCTCTGCTAACGCAAACACATTATAAGTCAATTTATTCAAGACATTTTCACCAACAATAACAGTAACCTTATTCCCTTCAAAAATCTTCCGAACCTCTCGATAATAATCAGCAAAATTCATAGCTAAATATGTCTGATACACTTGATTAAATCCAGTATCTATATATACTTCTCTATTTCGCGGCAAATACTTATTCAAAAATGCTCTTACCCAACTCCCAGATGTGTAATAGAATTCCTTAATCCAATCATTAAATACATCTGGATTCTCCAATTGTTGATATGGTATACCTATGTCAATATCGTCATTTTGTTTAGTGAAAATTTTCCATAACCTTAGCACTAATTGTGGATTATATTTCTGAAATCCAATGCTGTTTCCTAACATCAAAGTAAATTCACCATCGCCAAATCGGCAAAAACTTCTTTTCTCTTCACGTATTCTTTGCACCGTATCAAAAGGATCCAAAACTATCGTCTTTTTTCTTGTACAGGTCATATTTTGCAGATTTGCACTTATTAGATTTTCATTCTGATTCCTGCGCAATTTCATTTCCAAATTTTCACCGGTCATACAGCACAAGTTGTTTAAGAAATTTTTCCATTTTGCTATTTTAGGTAACTCTGACCTTTCCAAAATAGAGGATGTGAGTTGAAAAAACTTGCTTCCAACATGTACTTTGTCATACTTACATTTTGCAATGTTCTTCAAGTCTAATATTCTGTCTTCATACTGGTATTTTATAAACAGACTTAAAACATCTGTTGTCTGAGAACTATCCACATCATTTTGGTGTGTATCCTGCACACGATTAACCGTAATAACAATCGCTTTGCTCCTATCAAAATAAGAGGCTAACTGCTTACGCGTCACATATTCTTTCGGATTCTCCTCTGGAATTGACTCAAGATAATTTGGTGATTTAATCCCTTCTATCCCTGCTTTCTGAATAATCTGAATCACATCACATTTTCGATATAATGTACAATCTAATTCCCACGGATAACCATAATGACTTTTTGCTTCTTCCCAATTCCAGACACAGTATGCTCCTTCTTTCTGAAGTTTTTTCGGCATTGGTTTAATATTACTGCCAAGTCGTAAACTAAATCCAAATATAGTATCATGTGTTGCAACATATCGTTCTATATCCTGCAAAGCAAATTTTTCCATAAACACTACATCGTCACAACCAAACATAATATATTCATCTGCAACCACGAGAATATTTTGTAACTGTTCAATAAATTTTTCTTCCGCTATCCAATGCACATATGGAAAATATTTTTTTACTTTATCATAACAAATTGGTGCTGTTTCTTTATATAACACATAAATTTGTTCTTCTTGACATCCAGATGCCCAAACAAGACTTTCAAGATATGCATGCAATTGCATTGGTCTGTCCTTGGAGAACACAATAACCGAACTCATAACCTCTCTCCCTTACATTTCCTTTTCATGTATTTTCTTATCTCTTTTACTAATATTCTCAAAGTTTTTATAATAG
>CAYVUF010000192.1:0-4860 GCA_964454605.1 uncultured Bacteroides sp. | reverse complement strand
ACCCTGATAACTGGGGTTATATAGAGGATATTCTTTCCTATGTAGCAATCGGTGCCCGTTCCGTAGAAGACCAACAGCACCGTATGACTGTCAGTGGTTTCGATGTGGCAAGTGGTATGAAGAATCCAACCAGTGGTACTCTTTCGGTTATGTTAAACTCTGTTTACGCGGCACAACACCCACACTCTTTTACTTATCGTGGTTATGAAGTGCAGACAACTGGCAATCCACTGGCTCATACCGTACTGCGCGGTGCTGTAAACAAAAACGGACAGAGTATTCCAAACTATCATTACGAAGACTTAATCAAACTTTTTACTTTATATAATGAGTTTGATTTAAAAAATCCTGCTTGTATCATTGATGCCAACCACAACAATTCCAACAAAGCATACGAACAGCAGATTCGAATTGTCAAAGAAGTGATGCACAGCCGAAAACTTAGTGCCGATATTCATAAACTGGTTAAAGGTGTTATGATTGAAAGCTATATTGAAGAAGGCAGTCAGAAAATCGGAGAAGGTATTTATGGAAAATCCATTACAGACCCTTGTCTTGGCTGGGAGGCTTCCGAACAACTGATTTACGATATTGCAGAATATGAATAAAACGAAATTTTTCGTATCAAAAAAGGCTCATCCGCGAGGGTGAGCCTTTGTATATACTTCTCTGATATGATTGTGATTCAAATTAGCATAAATCTGTGTGGTAGAAATATCCGAGTGCCCCAGCATTTCCTGCACGCTTCTTAAATCCGCACCATTTTCTACCAGATGCGCTGCAAAAGAATGCCGCAGGGTGTGTGGTGTGATATCTGCCTTAATATCTGCTTTCTTGGCATAATATTTTATCAGTTTCCAGAATCCCTGTCTGCTCATAGGTTGTCCGGAACAATTTGCAAAAAGAATATCGGATTTCTTATCGTCCATCATTTCTTCTCTGATTCCGTCAAGATAACGTTCCAGTGCCTTCTTCGCTGCACTTCCAAAAGGAATCACACGTTCCTTATTGGCATCCTTACAGACCAGAAAACTCATCTGCATATTTACATCAGAAACCTTCAAGGTAATCAGTTCCGTTACACGTATCCCAGTCGCATACAAAAGTTCAAGCATTGCCTTATCCCGGATTTCTTTCGGTGAATCACCACCCGGCTGTTCCAAAAGCCGAACCACTTCTTCCGGCGACATAATCTCTGGTATCTTTTTCTCTATCTTCGGTGCCTTCAACTTCTCTGAAACATCTTCGGACACAATACCCTCCTGCATCAGGTAATGATAAAAAGCTTTGATAGATGCAACATTTCTGGAAACCGTTGCAATTGCAAAATGATTGTCCTCCAAATACTTCATATAATCATTCAGATTTCCGGCAGCAATATCCTGTACGTTTGTGATGCCTTCTGCCCCCATAAAATGACAGAATTTCTCCAAATCACGTTTATAAGACATCTCCGTATTGTTAGATGTCTTTTTCACATTATGTAAATAAGATATAAATGCCTCAATCTGTTTTTCCATGTATCCGGAAACCCTTCCCCATAAAATATTATGTTAATTAAAACAACGTCTAGGTAACATTATAAGCAGATTTCACGAGAAAAGCAAATGGATTTTTCATTGATTTTCTGGCATTTTCAGCGCATTCTGGAGAAAGCACAACATATCGTCAGAATGGCATTTTATGTCTACTATATCTTGGAAAAATTTTTCAAAAAAGTTTTAAGGCAAAATGCAGGATTTGGGGATTTACATAACATTCCAATATGCAGCCAACCAGAACAAATATCAGAATCTCCAGAACTTTTCCCAGGCATTTCAAAAAGAACTGTTTTTCGCTTATCAGCCATCCTGTCCTTTCTGCATTTCTATGATAAAAAGTCCGGCTGCATTCCATTCCCATGGAAAAAAGCAGCAAATAACCCGGCAGCAAAAAAAGTATCTGCGGAAAAATGCCTGCTGCAATCAGAAATAAACCTCTAATTCCATAACGAATAACTGCCACAGATAAAAGGCAGCCTGCACTGAGTCCCAGATAACCTATGTAGCCACATACAACCGGAAGTCCCAGCATTGTCAGTGCAAGAATCCCCACAACCGCTATCTCGGTAAGCCTGTGCCTAAGAATATAACCCATAAGATAACTTCCATTCAATTCACAGTTTGCAAGCTGCTCCAGCATGGCTGTATTTAATAAGCCATCCTCTTTTATCCAGAAATCATATTTTATATTAACACACAATATCCCCAGAAATACTCCCACAAGAAACAGATACAACAAGTATGTGCTATTTCTCATTTCCTGCCTGATTGCCATGTATATCCCCTCCAACTATCTAAATATATGTTTCACTGCCTGATGATATACATGTGTATTTTTCTATTTTTTATTACAAAAAAAAAAGTACTGCATCATCTGCAATACTTATTTTTATACGTCATAATAGCGGACACCGTCTTACTGTCCTGTATTTTGCCATCATAAATCATCTGTATCAGTTCTTCTACATCATACACTTCTACATTGATAAATTCATCATCATCCAAATGTTGACTGCCCGGTATCAAATCGGTTGCCAGATAAATATCAATTTTCTCATTACAAAAGGCAACGGTGGTATATATGGAAAGCAGCAGCTCTAATCTGCCCGCTTTAAAACCGGTTTCCTCTTGCAGTTCTCGCGCGGCTGCAATGGCAGTGGGTTCCCCCTCCAGACCACCTGCCGGTATCTCCAACGTTTCCCTATCCAAGGCATTGCGGTATTGTCTAACCATCAGAAGTTTTCCTTCCTCATTCACAGCCACTACCGCTGCTGCACCTTTATGTGCAATAAAATCCCATGTTGCAATATTTCCATTTGGTACTTTTACCGTATCATGATAGTAGTCAACCAATATTCCTTTTTGTACCAGTTGTCTATCCAGACGTTCATACTTTTCCATAGATTACTCCATTACCTCTTCACCTAATAACTTTTTCACACTTACCAGTTTGACACACAGTACAAACAAATCCGTTGCTGCCGCCATTTCTTCCGGTGTTGGAAAAGATGGTGCAATTCGGATATTGCTGTCTTCCGGGTCCTTTCCATATGGGAAAGTTGCTCCTGCACCAGTTAATACTACACCTGCTTCTTTACATTTTGCCACAATTGCTTTTGCGCAGCCTTCCATGGCATCGAAAGAGATAAAATATCCGCCACGCGGTTTGGTCCATTCACCGATATCAAGACCTGTCAGTTCTTTATCCAATACTTCCAAAACAGCTTCAAATTTTGGCCGCATAATATCTGCATGTTTTCTCATATGAGCCTTCATGCCATCCAGATTCTTAAAATATCTCACATGACGAAGCTGATTTATCTTGTCGTAACTGATAGTCTGTATCGTCATGGATTTTCTGACAAAATCAAGATTTGCTTTGGATGATGCCATAGCTGCAATGCCTGCACCTGCAAAACTCACTTTCGAAGTTGAGCAGAACTCATATACCAAATCAGGATTTCCAGCTTTCTCACATTCCCCTAAGATTTCCAGAATCTCATCCTGCTTGTCATCATAAAGATGATGAATCACATAAGCATTATCCCAGTAAATTCTGAAATCTTCTGCTGCTGGTTTTAAACTTGCAAATCTTCTGACCGTTTCATCTGAATAAGAAATTCCCTGTGGATTGGAATATTTAGGTACACACCAGATGCCCTTCACTGCCGCATCTTCCTGCACGTATTTCTCTACTAAATCCATGTCAGGTCCTTCTGCAGTCATGGGAATCGTAATCATTTCAATCCCAAAATGTTCTGTTATTTTAAAGTGTCTGTCATATCCTGGCGCAGGACATAAAAATTTCACTTTTTCAAGTTTGCACCAAGGTGTGCTTCCCATAACACCATGTGTCATGGAGCGTGACACCGTATCGTACATAATGCTCAAGCTTGCATTGCCATATACAAGTACATTCTCTTCCGGAACTCCCATCATTTCAGCCATTAACTGTTTTGCTTCCGGAATACCATCCATAACACCGTAGTTTCTGCAATCCGTACCATCTTCTGCTTTCAGACTGGAATCCGAATTGAATACATCCATAATATCCATTGCCATGTCTAACTGTGCCGGAGTTGGTTTTCCTCTGGACATATCAAGTTTTAATCCTTTGCCCTTTGCATCCGCAAAAGCCTTTTCAAGTTCCGCTTTTAAGGAAATAAGTTCTTCTCTGCTCATTTCTTTATAGGATTTCATAATACTTTCCTCCACATCACGAATGTACTTTTCGTATTTGTATTATCGTATCGTACACATAAATTGAATAATTGTATACAATCATACATCACACATTATTTTACTATATATTCCAGGATAACACAAGTATTAAAATTTTTGCGCACAATATTCTCCATATTCACAGCCAACATTGTTGCAAAGAACCTCATCAACCAGCTTCTTACCTTGATAAAGTTTTACAGTTCCTTTTCCATTTCCGCCATTCCATAAACGGTTATGCAGCTTCTTACCATCCGGTGCCTCATAATTTACAAGGAGCATATCCCTTTTTTCGCAGGTAATGTCAGTCACCATACGGTTACGCCAGTTTTTCTGCTCTACATGCCAGATAATCTGTGTATCCGTTTCACGACAATCAAATTTTGTTCGCGTAAATGTCCAGAATTTGGAAAAATTAAATTCATAGCGCTTGCCTTCATACCAATAGGCTGACAACAGCTTACGTTTCAAAGCAATGGGTCCTACCTTCGGGCAGCCGCCGCCAATATCAAATACACTGTTATTCAATTTTTTCCCAGTGCTTTTGCTCGTCAGGTTGTTGGACGAAAGCCACACCCAGGGCGAAGTAAAGTCTTTT
>CAYVUF010000191.1:0-4869 GCA_964454605.1 uncultured Bacteroides sp. | reverse complement strand
GTTATTATGTGTTCTGCTATGGGTCAGCAGGCAATGGTTATTGAATCTATCCAGTCTGGAGCAAAAGATTTCATTGTAAAACCGTTCCAGGCAGACCGAGTATTAGAAGCAGTTAAGAAAGTAGTGGGTTAAATGATACTTAGTGTATCAGGCAGGTTGGATTCTTATGTACAGTTTATCACCGTACTGATTCTCTTTGTTTTTGTACTGGTAATCACTTATTTTACTTCGAAATGGATTGCTGGTTATCAGAAAGGCAAAGGGTTGAATTCCAACATAGAAATGATAGAGTCATTTCGGTTGACGAATAATAAGTGTGTTCAGATTATTCGTGTTGGGCAGAAATATTTGGCAGTAGCAGTTGGAAAAGATTCTGTTACAATGTTAACAGAAATACCAGAAGACCAACTGCTGCTTTCAAGTGATGACAATGGTGGAGCCCATAGTTTTAAGGAATTACTGGAAAAAGTCCAGCAAAAGAGTTTTCTGGAAAAAGAAGATGACCGAAAGAAAAGTGAGTAGGCGAGCAAGTATGAAAAAATATTTTTCCGGACATTACATTAAAAAAATTATATGCCTGCTGTTTCTGGCAGGCATATTGTGTATCAGCAGGAAGGACGTGGCATATGCAACAGGAAGTGCCTATGTGGAATCTAACCTGACCGGAACAACAAACGAAAGAACAAATGTAGAAAATCCGGGTACTTCTGAATCACAGGAAGACCTGAAAGAATTGAATATAGCAAATACGGTGACGGTTACATATAACGATGGTAATGGTAGTTTAAATGCTTCATTAAGGATTTTGATTACCCTTACTTTAATTGCTATTGCACCGTCATTGATTATTATGTTAACCTCGTTCACCAGAATTATTATAGTTCTGCATTTTACGAGGGCAGCACTCAATACACAGACAGCACCTCCGAACAATGTGTTGATTGGTCTTGCATTGTTTTTAACCTTTTTTATAATGAAACCGACTTTAGCCAATATATATACGGATGCTGTTGTGCCTTTTGAAGCAGGTGAACTGACACAGGAGGAAGCGTTAGAAGAGGCGCTTGACCCAATCAGGGAATTCATGTATAGCCAGACACAGAAGAAGGATGTCAGTCTTTTTATGGAGATTAACCGGACAGACTGGAATGGCAAATTGGACGAAATCCCAATGAGTGTCCTGGTTCCGAGCTTCGTTGTCAGCGAACTAAGAACCGCATTCATTATCGGTTTCCTTATATATATTCCATTTATTGTAATTGATATGGTTGTAGCATCGACCTTGATGAGTATGGGCATGATGATGTTGCCGCCAACAACGATTTCCATGCCATTTAAGATTCTGCTGTTTATTCTTGCAGATGGATGGTATCTGGTTATCGGTAATTTGGTTAAGACGTTTTATTAGTGTTATGCAAGGTAAAATGTATAGAAGAAGAGTAATAGAAGGGAGTGGAAAATATGACAATAGATGACGTGACCGCCATTGCTGGGGATGCGTTATTTACCATTATAAAATGTTCAGCACCGGTGTTGTTAGTTTCTCTTGTAGTAGGTCTTATTGTCAGCATTTTCCAGACAGTAACATCGATTCAGGAACAGACTCTTACCTTTGTACCAAAGATTCTTTCTATTTTTATTGCATTGATGGTATTAGGACACTGGATGCTGAATGAAATGGTAGAGTTCATGATGAATTTGTGGAATAATTTTAGTATGTATATCAGGTAATGGTATGATAGATATTTCTTTTACTTATGCGGATTTAGAATATTTTTTGTTGATATTGGTTCGTGTGTCATGCTTTATTTTTGTAGCACCGTTTTTTAGCATGAACAACACACCCAGACGGGTAAGAATTGGTCTTAGTATTTTTGTTTCCTATCTGTTGTTTCTGTCCTTAGACCGGAATGAAGTGGTGTATCATTCGGTTCTGGAATATGCAGTGATAGTTATGAAGGAAGCAGTAACTGGCCTGTTAATCGGCTGGGGAGCACAGCTTTGTACGACGATTGCGGCATTTGCCGGCAGTATTTCGGATATGGAAGTAGGTCTTTCCATGGTATCTCTGATGGACCCGGCAACGAAGGAAACCGCAACCTTCAGTGGTGTATTTTATCAGTACGTTTTTACGTTGTTTTTGATTATTACAGGAATGTATCAGTATTTATTGAGGGCATTGATGGATACTTTCACCTTGATTCCAATCAATGGCGCTGTCTTTAAGGCAGAGTCCCTGTTAGATTCTATGTTACGTTTTATGGCGGATTATGTTACCATCGGATTCCGCATCTGTCTGCCGGTTTTTTGTGTTATGCTGTTGCTGAATTGTACACTTGGTGTACTGGCAAAGGTATCTCCACAGATGAATATGTTTGCAGTTGGTATGCAGATGAAGATTCTGATTGGTCTGATTGTCATGTTTCTTACAGTTCGTATGCTGCCGGATGCAGCAAATTTTATCTTTGATGAAATGAGAAGGATGATAGTATCTTTTGTGGAGGGGATGATGTGATTTTAGAATATAATCTCCAATTTTTTGCCAAAGATGGTCCTGGCGGTGAGAAAACAGAGGAGCCTACCTCGAAGAAACTGGATGATGCCAGAAAAGAAGGTCAGGTTGCCAAAAGTAAGGAAATAACAAATGCTTTTGAAATATTAGCAGTTTTCATAATTTTAAAGGTGTGGGTTGGCTATATCGGAGAGTCCTTTGTGGGGATTTTCAAAAGCTTGTATTCCCAGATGCCGGAGTATATTAAGCTGTATGATGGCTTTTTACCGAGTGCAACCTTTGATGCTGTTTTTTTTGAAGTCATGGTTCAGATGTTAATCATGATAGTCCCGGTTTTGTTGGTAGGATTCCTGATTGCGTTCCTCTGTGACGTAATACAGGTAAAGTGGAAACCCACAGGGAAACCGCTGCAGCCTAAATTTAGTAAGCTAAATCCGGCAAGTGGATTCAAACGTATTTTTTCTGCCAATTCACTGGTAGAACTTCTGAAATCCATTGCAAAACTTGCCATTATTGGTTATGCAGTATATTCCTATCTGAGTAAAAATGCGCCAAGTATTTTCCTGCTGTATGATATTTCGTTGACACAGGCAATTGGACAGATAGGGGAGTTGGTTATCAATCTGGGATTTCGTATTTCCATCTATTACATGGTGATTGCGATAGTGGACTGGGTGTACCAGAAACGGAAATTCAAGAATGATATGAAAATGACGAAGCAGGAAGTGAAGGATGAATATAAGAATCAGGAAGGGGACCCGCAGATTAAGAGCAAGCAGAGGTCCAGAATGCAGGAAGCCTCCCAAAGGCGTATGATGCAGAAGCTGCCGGAGGCGGATGTTGTTATTACCAACCCGACACATTATGCGGTAGCTATTAAATACGACCCGGAAATGTATGATGCTCCTTTTGTCATAGCGAAGGGTGCAGATTATCTTGCACAGAAAATTAAGGATACAGCAAGAGAAAATCATATTGAAATTGTAGAAAATAAGCCACTTGCCAGGATGTTGTATGCCAATGTGGATGTAGGCGGTATTGTTCCGCCGGAATTGTATCAGGCGGTGGCAGAAGTACTTGCCTTTGTATATCATTTGAAAGGTAAGGTATAAGGGACAAGAAGGAAGATGAAGGGAAAGGAGAAGAGGATATGTCGAATATGAAAAAAGCAGATGTTGGTGTAGCAGCATATGTGCTTGCAGCGTTTATTATGTTGATTATTCCCATTCCATCACAGCTTTTGGATGTTTTGTTGGCATGCAATATAGCAGTAGCTTTCACGATTATGTTTGGCTGTATGTTTGCAAACGAAGTACTGCAGATGTCATATTATCCTACGATTCTGTTATTTACCACGATTTTTAGAGTTGCATTGAATGTATCTTCTACCAGATTGATTTTGACCACAGGTGACCCTGGTAACGTTGTTGAAACATTTGGTCAGTACGTGGGTGGAGGAGATTTGGTTGTAGGCTGTATCGTTTTCATTATTCTGATTCTGGTACAGTTTATGATTATCAACAAAGGTTCTGAACGTGTTGCAGAAGTAACAGCGCGTTTTACATTGGATGCTATGCCTGGTAAACAGATGGCGATTGATGCCGATTTGAATACCGGTGCCATTACAGATGCAGAAGCGAAAAAAAGACGTGACAAGATACAAGAAGAAGCCAGTTTCTTTGGTTCTATGGACGGTGCTGTAAAGTATGTAAAAGGAGATGCTACGGCAGGTCTGGTTATTACAGCCGTTAACCTTGTGGGTGGTATTGCCATGGGTATGTTGCGGCAGGGAATGGAACTGAATGATGCGTTAAACCAGTATACAATTTTAACCATTGGTGATGGTCTGGTAAGCCAGATTCCATCCCTTCTTATTTCGTTATCAACAGGTATTTTGGTTACCAAAGGTTCCAAGGATGCTGATTTTGGTACGGTTCTTGTAAAACAGTTGTTTGGGGTGCCGAAAGTCCTTTATCTGGTTGGTGTAGTACTTGCTTTGCTGGGTATTGTAACACCGCTGAATCCGATTATCTTCGTTGGACTTGGCGCAGCTTTTATTGTAGTAGGAAGAGTGATTGCTGGTACGCTGGAAACTGCCCAGATAGAGCAGGAAGTGGATGTGGAAGAAGCAGCGGCAGAAGAAATACGTCAGCCGGAAAATGTTACGTCCCTGCTGCAGGTTGACCCGATCGAACTGGAATTTGGATATGGTATCATTCCGCTGGCAGATGTCAATCAGGGTGGTGATTTGCTGGATCGTGTTGTTATGATTCGTCGGCAGATAGCACTGGAACTTGGTACCGTTGTGCCGATTATCCGTCTGCGTGATAATATTCAGTTGAATCCGAATCAATATA
>CAYVUF010000190.1:0-4887 GCA_964454605.1 uncultured Bacteroides sp. | reverse complement strand
TATGATCTACATAAAAATATGAATTTGCAAATAATGAAAAGTCGCTCATTTTCCAAAAATTCTTCATCAACGTTCCTCCAAAATGACTGTGAGAGATCCTAAGACCTCTCACAGCTGTGCTTATAACCGTACCTCCGCACACAGTCTCCTGCAGGTTTTCTACAAGATAATTCCTAAGAATAGGATCTCTAACTGCCTTTGGTTTGCTCGACTTGTTTTGCTTCTGTAACTCTTTAATATATTCTATCACTGCTTCCAAATTCTTATCACGCAGTTCTTCATTTCGGCTTTGAAGCATCCCCAATCTCTCAAGCTTTTCCTTTACAAACCCATATTGCTGATCCGATATATTAGTCTCGCTCTTTACTGTCCAATAATTCTCCTCATTTTCATACGAAAAAATCCTCAATACTTTAATATCCAGCTCATTCAACTGCGCCAATGTTTTAAAAAACATTAGTGCCATATCCTCATTTGGGTCGTCTACACACATTAAGTTAATATACCCATTTACATTATAGGCCACCTTTATTTCCTGAATTTCATCACAGATAGCATCTAGGAGCATTTCACAGTACTGTGTACGAAACATATTATCCATTCCCTGTTGAGCCAAACGCTCCATTTGTACTGCTATCAGTTCGTCGTGGTTTCGAAGCTCAGAAACTGCCTTCATTATATTTCTTTCTAAACGATTCTGTTTATAACCCAAACGAATATTATTAATCCTTGGACATACTGCTCCTACGATACACTCAATCAATACCCCAGCCGCTTCACTGACTACCGAAGTTCCTATTTCTTGTGCAACTTCCAGAAGTATCTCGGAAATAGCAACCGCAAAAGCCTCTTCATTTGAAGCCTTCAATAAATCAATTTCCTTTTTTATCAGCCATTAAATATACCTCCCATAAAATTTCAGTTCCCCCACATTATGCTTATTATTAACGGCACAATGTTAACAAGAAAGCAAATAATTCCTCATAACACTATTCAAATACAAGAACATAATCCTTAGCAAAAAATTCAAACGTATCATCTATTTGCGCAGCAATTTCTTCCCAATTGGCATGGAGTTTACCATTCACATACGCTTCTCTTGCAGTTGGCTTTTCTATAACCACCCATTTGAGTTGCATATATGAATATTTCGCAAATGCTATCCATTGAGGATAATTGATGCTCATCGGATTCTCCGTGAACAAAACCTTTCCGGCATTCATAGCAGCCGCACTTGAATGTGCCACAAAAAGCATTGTTGCAAGTTTTGGATGTTTCTCTCTATTAAGAGAAAATGGAATAGAATCCTTGATCCCATGTCCTTCCTTTATCCTCTTAAATGCATATGAAATTCGAACAATCACTTCCGTTATCATCACAGGAATTGCCATTGAACAAAAATGAATGAAATCATATCCCTCATAATACATTCCTTGTACTATTTCTGCAATTGTCTGTTCATACTCGCCTATGCTTCCAAACTGAAACAAATTGAAAACTCCCATTAATGGCGCTGGTAATCCCATTGATGTCGTTATATCTGACTTAAAATGGATAACCTGTTTTGCTAACGCAGCAAATATATCACTTTCTTTTCTGTCAGCATAATTCTCCATAACCTGAGATATAATTTTCCCTGTTTTATCAATCGTTGTCATTCTCCCTGTCATAATATCAAAAACACCTACAGCAAACCCCAATATTGGATCATGACCTAATGATAATAATCTATGATAATACGCAGACAAACCAGTAACATATTCTGTAGTATGCCTATTGTCCTGGGCATCATAGGGCACTTTACTTTCCTTTGAATTAGCAAGTTTTTGCATTTCTTCTGCTGGGAATGCTTCATCAAATCTCTTTCGAATATAATCTGATAAAAGTCCAGCCTCCAATCCATCTTTCCCTTTTGCCGGTATTCCAACAAGCAAAATATCTACTACTGCTCCAACAATTCCTGCAATAGCGCTAATAGCAATATCTACCTTATCCAAGTGATGAAGTTGATTATACTCTGCATTCATCTGACGAATTTCCTGCTTGTTTTTCTTCAGTTCTTCTACAGTAAAAAGCGCCTCTAATTCACACTCTGCTCCAACTACTGCTTCTGCCTCTCTGCAAAGTTTTTCCCACGCCGGATATATCATTACTTTCTTTGGTGATTCCAAGCTGATCTGATTCTTTACCTCAGATGGCTCTATTCCGATTGCACGTAACTGTTCTTCCAAAAACTCTATCTCGGCTTCTCTTCTATGCCTTCTATCCTCTGAACCGTCAGCAAGATCCGCTAATGTCTTGTCATGATATTTCAAAACATTATTGACCTGTTGCTCACTCTTTGTGTACTTATATTTACTCATTCCGTTCCTCCGCACCGCTTTTAATAAATGTTTCCCAGAGTTTTTGCTTATAAGCTTCCCTTTCTCTATCATTTTTAAGAACATCTATTTCTGCTTGGTGCTTGCGCAAAATTTCTTGGCATAAAGCAGTCTGCTTTTGATGTTCCTTCTTATCCGCATTACGCCTTATTTTAGAGTTTATCCATCCACAAACCGGTATTGACAATAATACCCCTTGCACTTTTTATTTTTTGAAGCAGTTGTTACAAAATCAGATACTGTTTTCACAATTTGCCTAGTATTGATATTAACTTTTGGAACAGATAATTTCATTCGTACCTCCTACGCTACTCCTAAATCATGTTTTAATTCTTTTACTGCTTGAGCCAACAAAATATTCAAGCTCTGCAGGTAATCTAATCTCTCCTTATCTGCATCTGCTTCATCCTTCAGTGCTTGAATGATTGCTTCATGTCTCCTTAATGCTTCCTGGTATAAACGTTCCTTCTCTTGGCGCAACTGTTTATTTTTCAAATGAGCTGCAACACCCACACCACCGGCAGCTAAAACAGCTACTGGTACAGCAAGAACAAAAACACCTGCTACCATACCTCCTCCAACTATACTTCCAGCCGTAGCCAATCCCGAAGTAATTCCTGCTGCAGATAATCCTACGGTACCAAGCCCATATAATGCTGCAAATGATGCTACTCCTCCTATTCCCGCTCCAAGAGCTCCTGACAATACTTCCGGAATTGCACTTTCTCTGATTGTCCTTGTTTTATCATTTAAAGCAGCTGCAGCTTCATTCACAACATTTACCACTTGCTGCAAAGAGTCAACGCTGCTAAAATTCATGTCTTTTTTCTTCTTAATGTATTCTCCCATACTAATCCTCGCTTTCCAACTGTGCCAACACAAAGTTACATTCCGCAATCTGCTGCTGGTCGTTTGCAATCTCTCGTTGTATTTGTTCTATTGTACTCATCTTCTGCTGAATAGAAAGATTTCTTCGCTCAATCTCTTCTGTAAGATATTTTCGTACATCGTCCTTCGAAATAGAATCTTCACCTACTTCTTTTTGTTTCTTTGAAGCCGTCAAATATGTTGCTGCTATCCCTCCCATTAATGGAAGCGTCGCAATTGGAGCTACCATGCCTAACGCTGCTGTACTAGCTATCATCCCAGCATATTTAGGAGAACCTTTCAAAAATTTATTGAGAGATACATCTGTAACCACGTGACCTTCTTTACGCGAAGCTTTTTCTGCATGTAATTTTCCATTTCTAATCCATCTTCGCACCGTTTCAGGCTGTGTATTAAGCATATCAGCAATTTGTTTGACTGTATAAGTATCCATTGGTTTACCTCTCTTTCCTTTTACACAATCATAATAACACATTAATATGTGTTTTACAATATAATTGTCGCATTAAAGTAGTATTAACCGTTTTTTATGCTATAATCTCACCCCAGCCAACACCTTAAACTGCTCCAGCGCAGCCCTTCTGCTCATTCTCTATCCCCTGCAGAAGTCTTGCCACTTGCATAACTTCCAAGCTAAACTCACTTTCCTCTCCATCAACCAAATATGCTACTGTTGTTCCCAATCCAACAGCCATCTCCTTAAGGATACTTACTTTAATATCAATCCTATCGTTCTCATAAGCAGACAAAGTAATCTTCTTCATCTGCAGAACATCTGCCATTTCTTCCTGTGTCATGCCAAGTGCCAATCTACATTCCTTAATTCTCATTCCAATTGTCTTTTCCATATATCCTCTTTCCGGCAAAACCGAAAAGAATGGCAATATAAAAAGAGACACAAGGGAATCCCTGATTTCAATCCGGTTTATTCCCCTGCGTCTCTAGTGCTTCACATCTATATTTGATGTGGCCTTTATCAGGTGGGCCATCATTCAATTTTCTTATACTTTATAACTTCCGGCTACTGCGCCATGTTTTATCATGGCTTCGGTGTACTTCTTAAACATTAGCACACGCTTACATTTACAGCATTTGAAGCTGATTACAACTCTTACATCTAATTACTATTTTCTCCAATTCACACACTCCTTACCTATACAAAATATCATCGCTACTTTGTACTCGCTAAGTGTTGTATTTGAAGGGTAATCATATATTGTTTTATATCAGCAAAAATGTCATTTGTTCCTTTGCCACCTGAAGCCAATCATAATGCTGATTATCAAAATATGTATCTTTTTTACCAACTCCATCTTGTCCACCTCTTTATTTGCCGCTGCCACTATCATTTGTTCATAAGGAGCGCTTTCCATAGTTCCTAAACTTACCCGCATAGCTTTTTCAATTTCTCTCATCTTCTCCACCTCCAAGTAATGCCACAATCGCCGCAGCTAAGAACAGCCCACCGATGGTTGCTACAATAGCACCAAATGTTGATATGCCACCGCCACTGCGTTGAGTATAATTGCTATTACTGGTAGACTTCTTATAAATTTGATACTCAATAAAATCATCTGTAAAATTTTTCTTTCCATCGTGGTTCCAATTAGTGTTAGCA
>CAYVUF010000189.1:0-4932 GCA_964454605.1 uncultured Bacteroides sp. | reverse complement strand
CGCTTACGCACATATTCTTCCGACAATGCCAATTCCTTTGACAAAACCGCTATTACTTCTTCCTTATCTTCCAATTGATTATGGATAACCGAAATCGTGCACACTGTCTTATTATCCGCAAGTATTTCCCCGTTTGCATCCAGAATCCGTCCTCTTGCCGCTTTGATGGTGCGTTCCCTCTCATGCAGTTCTTTTGCTTTCTGCGTATAATATTCTGACTGAAACACCATCAGATATACCAGTCTTCCTATCAGTCCCAAAAAAACAGCCAGACACAAAAACATCACAACAACTGTTTTATTCCGGTGAAACGTTTTATGCTGATACTCTTTCTCTTTCATCCGACCAAAAAACCTCACAAAAAGGTATTAATATAATTTATTACCATTTTCATGAGGTTATTCTTATGAACTTTATTCTTCCGTTTTATCTTGTGTATCCTCTGTGGCATCCCTGGCTTCTTCTCCAGTTTCACCATCCTGTGTTTCTTCGTCTGCCATCAGACTGTCACCATTCACTACTGCTCCGGTTTCCGGGTCTACCAAATTGCCATTTGCCGGGTCTTTTAAATATCCGGTTTCTTCATCTACCGGAAATTGTTTCCAACGGTCAGTGTCTACGGTTTCCTCTGGTGCTTCTTCTGTACCTTCTGCACCATTTTCAGTACCTTCTGCTCCGCCGCCTTCTTCGGAAGTATCAGTATTTCCCTCTTCCTCTTCTATTTCTTCTTCAACCGGCTGCTGCATGGTAATCTGCAGTTCTTCCAGCTCCGCCTTTTCGGCATCTGATAACTCTTCTGTCATAAAAATATTCAGATAAGGAAGCACTTCGGTTAAAACCTTTCGCACAATTCTGGTTGCATGTTTTGCATCATCCTGAATTGCAACGTTTGGTCTGTCTACAACAACATAAATTGCTATCTGTGGGTCATCCGCAGGTGCATATCCCATAAACGATACGACATATTCCCGGTTACCTCGGGGAAGGGTTTCGGCAGTTCCTGTTTTACCACCTATCATATAGCCTGCTGGTCTTGCTGTTTTACCAGTTCCATTTTCTCCCGTTACTACCAGATTACAATACTCCAGCACCTTCTCACTGGTGGACTGGGAAATCGTCTGTTTCAGAACACGCGGCTCTATATTTTCTATGGTTGCTCCATCATTTGTTGTAATTTTGCTTACTACATGGGGTTCATAATAGTAACCACCATTTATCAGCGAACAGAAGCCGGTAATCATCTGAATCATAGTTGCATTAAAACTTTGTCCAAAGGAGTTGGTTGCAAGGTCGGTCGGACCAATCGTATCTTTATTATAAACCATGGATACCGTTCTGGTTTCACCTGCCAGGTCAATGTTTGTTTTCAGACCAAAACCAAACAAATGCTGATAATCAACAAACATGTCCTCTCCCATTGCAAATGCCACATGCATCAATACAACGTTACATGAACGTTCAATTCCCTGTGCTACGGAAATATAGCCATCTCCGTACCTCTGGTGACACTTAATATCATAATTTCCGACATGAAGATAACCTTCACAATTGTAAGATTCATTTCCAGTAATCGCGCCGCTTTCAATGGCTCCTGCTACGGTAAACGGTTTGAAAACAGAACCCGGCTCGTAGGTATCTACAATACAGAAGTTTTTCCACAGTGCATCCAGATGCTGATACATGGTTTCATCATCCATATCTTCTATCAGTTCCCGGGTTAAATATTCCCCTGTTTTCTTACCCTTTTCATCCAACTGGGGCATACCAATCAGATGCTCGGTATTTCTAACATCATTTAAATCATAATTAGGATAACTTGCCATTGCCAGAATATTTCCCGTATCTACTTCCATAATGATACAGCCTACATTCTGGGCACCATTTCCCGGCCTGTAATTATCCTTAAATTCTTCATCGTATGCCTTCAGATACTTCTCAACAATACTCTGGATATTGGCATCTATGGTTGTCTGGATATTATAGCCATCGACTGCCGGAATGGTTGTCCTCTCCAGATTGGAATCATTGTTCAGATAACCATATTCTCTTCCGTTTGTACCGCATAATATATCGTTATAATATTCTTCCAGTCCATACTGTCCGGCATTGTCACTTCTGGTAAATCCGATAACATCACAGGCAAGTGTTCCGTTTGGATATTCTCTTTTGTACTCATCTTCAAACCAGATACCCTTGATATATGCTCCTGTTTCCTCATCTTCCTTCATTTCCTGAAATTTCGCTACTTTGTCATAATCCAGACGTTTTGCCAGTACATAATAAGAAGAGGTCGGATGGGTTGAGATATAATTTCTGACCTCGCTGATGTCAATTCCAAAAGCACTGCGCAGCGCATTCAGGGTAGGCTCCAGATATTCCTCTTTGCTGAGCAGTATCTTAGTGTCCAAAATAACGTTATACACCTTATTGCTGACCGCCAGCATCGTACCATTGGCATCTACGATATTGCCCCGTTTAAAAGGTATTGTCTTAGAATCATACTCCTGCTGCGACAATACCTGTTTCTTATACTCTTCTCCATTATTCCGATTGATTAAAAAAAGTCGTATACTTAACCCAATGAAAGCCATCAGTACAAAAATAAAAAGTACCAATAGCTTCTTCTGCATTTTCATTGTAAATTTACTGACACGACTATGTCCGTTACCTTGTCTGCTCAAATAGTCACCTGCTTATTCTGGAATAGAAGCCATCTGCTTCACGTAATCATTGTTTTCACTTGTAAAGATAACAATCTGTCCTTCCTGGGCATACTGCATCCCCAGTTCCTGAATTGCAATTCGTCTTACCTCTTCCAAGTCTACACTACTTGTTATTCTACTATATTCTTCATCATTTGCAAGTCTTAAGTCGTTTAATTCTCTTTCCAGTGTAGAAATATTCTTAATGCTGTTTGTGATGTCAGACTGCAGAGAAATATATCCTACCAGAATCCATCCAGTTACCAAGAGTGCAAGGCTCAAAAACAAAACATAGCTCGCGCTCATATGTTCTGCTTTTTCTCTGTTTTTTCTTGCGGTATTGCTGAGTTTCTTCTTCGGTTCTCTCTCGATTTCTCTTGTAACATCCAGTTTTCTGACTGCACTGCCCTGTACATATCTGACATTGGTATTGCCGCCCCTCTGGCTGTGTCCGTTCTGTCCCCTTCTGCCTGATGTAGTTCTTCCTGTTGTCTGGTGTGCTCTCCCCTGAGCTGTTGCCATATTACTTTCCTCTCTACACTTATTTCTATCCTGATTCTGTCTGAATCTTTTCTCTAACTCCGTTCAAACACGCGGAGTTTTGCGCTTTTCGCTCTCTTATTGTCTACTATCTCTTCTTCCGTCGGCAGAATCGGTTTTCTGGAAATCACTTTGCCCATAGGTGTCTTTCCACAGACACACACCGGAAATTCCGGTGGACAAGTACAAGGATTTTCATTTTTCTTAAATGCCGACTTCACAATTCTGTCTTCCAAAGAATGAAACGTTATGATGCAAAGCCTTCCGCCTGGATTTAACATCTCTATAAAATCATCCAATGAATTTTTCAAGACTTCCAGTTCTCTGTTGCACTCAATCCGGATTGCCTGGAAAGTCTTCTTGGAAGGATGCCCTCCAGTTGCACGCATTTTGGCCGGAATTGCTGCTTTTATAATCTCGTTCAATTCGCCAGTTGTTTCAATCGGCTTGTCCATGCGCGCCTTTACAATGTGCTTCGCAATATTTTTTGCAAACTGGTCTTCTCCGTAATCTCGGATAACACGAAATAGTTCTTTTTCCGAATACGTATTGATAATATCTTTCGCACTTACGGACTGTCTGGTATCCATACGCATGTCCAAATCGGTATCGTATTTGTAGGAGAATCCCCGTTCCACATTATCCAGTTGATAGGAGGAAACGCCCAAATCCAGAACAATTCCATCCACCTTATCAATTCCGATATTCTGCAATGCTGCTTTCGCATTGCAGTAATTATCGCGGATAATGGTTACCTTTTCCTCAAAAGGCTCTAATCTTCTGCCGGCAGCTAAAATTGCTTCTCCGTCCTGGTCGATTCCAATCAGCCTTCCGGTTCCGGTTAACTTAGAGGCTATCTGGTAAGAATGTCCTCCACCTCCAAGCGTACCGTCCACATAAATACCATCCGGTTTTATTTTTAAATTTTCAATTGTTTCTTCTAATAGAACTGATGTATGTTTAAATTCCATCTTACTCTTCACTTCCGCACACACTTTTCAAGGTCAGACACCCTTTGCTAAATACCTAGTCCAAGTTCTGCCATATGTTCTGCTATTTCATCCATATCTTCGTAAGTTGCCATTTCATCAAAGCGTTCTCTGCTCCAGATTTCAATTCTACTTCCTACACCAATCAGAACAACATCTTTATTTAATTTTGCAAAATCTCTCAGTACGTTAGGTATTAGGATTCTACCCTGTTTATCTACCTCTGCTTCGGCTGCTCCTGCCAGAAAGAATCGAACAAACTGTCTGGCATCTTTATTGGTAAGCGGCAAGGATTTCAGTTTCTCTTCAAATGCATTCCACTCGGTATTGTCATACACAAACAGACAGCCATCCAATCCTTTCGTTACAACAAACGTATCTCCCAACGCCTCTCTGAACTTGGACGGTATAATCAGCCTGCCTTTCGCATCAATTGTGTGATTGTATTCTCCCATAAACATAATCAATCACCTGCCATAAAGTGTCTGCCACAGTCAATGTTATCAAGTGTCAAAGTGAAAAATACAGGTTGAAATTCTCCACTTCAAACCACTTCATACCACTTTCCACCACTTTTAATACAATTTTATAATAAAACAGACCTATATGCAAGCAAAATTATGATATTTTTACGCAAAAGAAAAAAGGGTTCTAAAATAAATGTTGGGGTGACGTTTTTTTCGTCCCTCAGCATTTTTTTG
>CAYVUF010000188.1:0-4943 GCA_964454605.1 uncultured Bacteroides sp. | reverse complement strand
TGCCCATCCTGTAAAAATTCCGGTTGGCTGGAACTTTGTCCATGCGGTATGATTCATCCGAATGTATTAAAATATGGCGGCATCAATACCGAAGAAGAGCCGGATAAATATACCGGATTTGCGTTTGGACTTGGACTGACTCGTCTTGCCATGATGAAATATGGTGTAAAAGATATTCGTGTATTTAATGAGGGTGATTTAAACGCATTATCCCAATTTGTAAGTAAATAGGAGGTAGTTATCGTGTTCGTATCAATGAATTGGATTAAAGATTTTGTAGATTTGGAAGGTCAGGACCTTGAGAAATTAATACACAGATTTACATTATCCACTGCAGAAGTGGAAGGAATAGAATATAAAGGAAAAGATATCCAGGATGTTGTGGTTGGTGAAATCCTTTCCTGTGAAGACCACCCGGATTCAGACCATCTTCATCTTCTGAAAGTAGATGGAGGAGATGCGGTATATGACGTTGTCTGCGGCGCACCGAATGCAAGAGCAGGCATTAAGACAGCCTTCTGTAAAGTAGGCGGCAGAGTGGGCGAAATTAAGATTAAACCGGCAAAATTGCGCGGACAGGTTTCTAACGGTATGTGCTGTTCTGCCAAAGAACTTGGTATTTCGGAGGAACATTCCGGCATTATGGAATTGGATTCTTCTCTTGTAAACGGAACCGATTTGAAAGAAATTTTCCCAATTGAAGATATTATTTTTGAAGTAGATAATAAATCACTGACTAATAGACCAGACTTATGGGGACACTATGGTATGGCTCGTGAATTTGCAGCTTTAACAGGTCAGCAGGTGAAACCTCTTGAGATTATGGAAAATCCTTATACCGGAGATGCGAAGGTGGCAGTGGAACTGCGGAATGAATTAGCTTATCGTTATACTAGTGTACGGATTGAAAATGTGACAAAGAAGGTAAGCCCGATGGAAATGCAGATTCGTCTGTATTACTGCGGAACCAGAGCCATCAATCTGTTAGCAGACTTAACCAACTATATTATGCTGGAATTGGGTCAGCCAACCCATGCTTTCGATGGTAATAAGATTGGAAAAATTGTGGTGGATGCTCCAAAGGAAGAGATTAAATTCACAACACTGGATGGTGTAGAACGCGATATTACAACGGATACGCTGATGATTTATGATAATGAAACACCAGTAGCCATTGCAGGTATTATGGGTGGTCTGGATAGTGAAATCGTAGAGGATACCAGCTCTGTTGTTTTGGAATCAGCAAACTTTGATGCCGTCAGCATTCGTAAGTCTGCGGCAAGACTGGCGCACCGAACCGATGCTTCTGCACGTTATGAGAAAACACTGGACCCAGAAATGACAATGCTTGCAGTGAAGCGTTTCATTAAGCTGGTAAAGGACATCGACCCGGATTGTGAATGTACCAGCCAGATTACTGACATTTACCAGTATCATTATCCAGAGATTGCTATTTCTTTTGATAAAGCATTTGTGGATCGCTATACTGGAATTGATATTTCCTGTGAACGTATCAAAACAACTTTAGAGCAGCTTGGTTTTGTTACCACACAAGAGGGTGAAAACTTTGTGACGAAGGTTCCAAGCTGGAGAGGAACGAAGGATGTCAGCATGAAAGCTGATATTATTGAAGAAATTACCCGTATTTATGGCTATGATAATTTCGAAATCAAGACAACCTTATCGCCACTTCTGCCTGCCAAAACTTCCCAGCGCAGAAAGGAAGAAAATCAGATTAAAGATTTGCTTGTTAAGACCTATGCAATGAATGAGATACACACAAGAGTATGGTGTGACCCGGAGGCACTTAAGAATCTGGGACTTACTCCGGAAGAAAATGTACGTGTTCTGGGAAATGCAGAAGACAATGGAATTTTGAGAACTTCTATGCTCCAGAGCTTTTTGCCGGTTGTATACAGCAATCGTAATTACAAGCCTTCTTTTGGTATTTTTGAAATTGGAAGAACGATTCTGGGCGAAAGAGAAGATGGAACAGCCGATGAACATCGTATGCTTGGTATTGCAATGTACAGCAAGGAAACAACAGAGAAAAACCTTTATATCAGTGCAGTACAGTTAATCAATACGATAGTCAGTCTGTTAAAACACAAGAAAACAGAATATGTTAAGATAGAAACAGAACACGTATGGCAGCATCCGAAGAATACTTCTGCAATTATGGTGGATGGAAGAAGAATTGGTGTTTTAAATACACTGCATCCAAAAACACTTTCTAAGATTGCCAAAAATGCAGTTGTTGTATGTGCAGAAATTGATATGGATGAACTGCTTGCAGTTACCTTCCAGAATCTGGATTTTGCAGAACCATCCAGATTCCCTAGTGTGGAATATGACCTTTCCCTGCTGATGCCGGAAGGAGTAAGATTTGACACAATTTCCACCTGTTGGACCAAACTGAATCTCAAAGAATTGCGGGAAGTTTCTGTAATTGATATTTATGATGCGCAGGGAATTAAGAGTATCACTGTAAGATTCTCTTTCGGTTTAGACGACAGAACACTGACCGGAGAGGAAGTGCAGAATCATATCGATCAGATTCTGGCAAATCTGGAAACAATTGGTGTGAAAATGAAATTATAATCATATGTGTAGAAATGAGGCGTAAAATGGAACACAAAAATACGTGGCAGACTTATGATGCGAAACAACAGCGGAAAGTAGATGCGTTTGCAAAAGAGTACATGGATTTTTTGGACAATGGTAAAACCGAAAGAGAGTGTATTGATACGATTGTTAACCATATTGAAAAAGAGGGGTATCAGGAACTGGAAACCCTGATTGCAAACAAGAAACCATTAAAATGCGGAGATAAAGTTTATTCTGTATGGATGAATAAATCTATTGTGATGTTCCAGATTGGCGAGAAATCAATGACCGAAGGAATGAATATCTTAGGTGCGCATATTGACTCTCCACGTCTGGATGTGAAACAGAATCCGCTTTACGAAGATGGCGGTTTTGCTTATCTGGATACGCATTATTATGGTGGCGTAAAAAAATATCAGTGGGTAACAATTCCGCTTGCTATTCATGGTGTGATTGTCAAAAAGGATGGTACAACCGTAGAAGTGAATGTGGGTGAGAACGAGGACGACCCGGTATTTTTTATCTCAGATTTACTGATTCATCTTGCACAGGAGCAGCTTGAGAAAAAAGCAGCGAAAGTCATCGAAGGAGAGGCACTGGATATTATCATTGGAAATAAACCTCTTATCCTGGAGAAGAAGGATGATGCAGATGAGGGAGAAAAAGAAGACACGAAGGACGAAGCCAAAGCTGAGAAGGATGCTGTGAAAAAGGGCATTCTGGCTATTTTGAAAGAAAGCTATGATATCGAGGAAGAAGATTTTATTTCGGCTGAGCTGGAAGTGGTACCTGCTGGAAAAGCAAGAGAAGCAGGCTTTGACAGAAGTATGATTCTTGCTTACGGTCAGGATGACAGAGTTTGTGCCTTTTCTTCTTTGCAGGCAATGCTTGAGATTGCAAGAACGGATAGAACAGCCTGCTGTATCTTAGTGGATAAAGAAGAGATAGGAAGCGTGGGCGCAACGGGTATGCAGTCCAGATTCTTTGAAAATGCAGTGGCTGAAGTGATGAATTTAACGGGAGAGTACAGCGAGCTGAATGTGAGAAGATGTCTGGCAAAATCCTGTATGTTATCATCTGATGTAAGCAGTGCCTATGACCCAACCTATGCTTCCAGTTTTGATAAGAAAAACGTAGCATTTTTAGGCGGCGGTATGGTATTTAATAAGTTTACCGGTTCCAGAGGAAAATCTGGTTCGAATGATGCCAATGCAGAATATCTTGCACACATTCGAGCTATCTTTGAAAAGGAAAAGGTGAATTTTCAGACAGCAGAGCTTGGCAAAGTAGACTTAGGCGGCGGTGGAACGATTGCATACATTCTGGCACTTTACGGTATGAATGTGATTGATAGTGGGGTTGCAGTTATGAATATGCATGCACCTTGGGAAGCCACCAGTAAGGCAGATGTTTACGAAACCAAAAGAGGATATGTAGCATTTTTGGAAAATGCTTCTTTATAAGAATCCGAAACACTAATACGAATAACAGAAATAAAAATAATGCTCATGGCATCTGCCGGAGCATTATTTTTTGGCAGAAAATTAAATTAACATTGCTGCATTTGGCAATATGTTAGAAAATTAGGAAAAAGTTTTGCGGGTTGTATTGGCAATTTTTTTGTCAGGACAATTTGGTGCAGTAGGAATCTGGTGGGCATGGTCTATTGGATGGATGATTGCCACTGTTTTATCGGCCTGGTTTTATAGGAGAGTGTTGGCAAAATAGAATATAGTATGGTAGAATACATAATGTTATAAATTTACAAGGGAAAAAGAAAGAGATGAAAAAGATAATTGTCGTAATGCCTGTGGCAAACGAAGAAGAAACAATGGCTGATGTTCTGGAAAGCATTTTGCAGCTTCCATATCCAAATTTACATATCTATCCGGTGGTTGATTCCTATTCCAGAGATAATACTGAAAAGATTATCAGAGAATATGAAAAGACCGGGCGTGTAAAATGTATCTTTTATAAGGAGTCAACAGGAGTTGTCAGTTGCTATCTGGAGGGATTCCGACAGGCTCTGAAGGATGAAGCAGAATGGATAGTAGAGATGGATGGCGGCGGAAGTCATGCACCATCAGAATTACCGCAATTTATTGAAAAATTAAACCAGGGATATGACTGTGTCTGGGGTTCCAGATTTATCGATGGAGGAGAAATTAGCAATCATCCGTTTTACAGGCTAGTTTTGAGCAACGGAGGAACCATTCTGGCGAATCTGATATTAGGAACGAAGTTGAAGGATATGACAAGTGGTTTTGAAGGATTCACACGAGAAGTTCTGGAAAAATTTGTATTTCAGAATTTTTTATCAACAGGTCATATGTATC
>CAYVUF010000187.1:0-4945 GCA_964454605.1 uncultured Bacteroides sp. | reverse complement strand
GTCCAAAAACTATAAACCATTTATAGGTAATTGCGAAACAAGTTCGCAATTACCTTTTTAAATCATTCTTACTTCAAGCCACTATAATGTGTCCACATGCGTATTACTTTAACAGTTCCTTCGTACTCTATTCCATCAATTTCTATCAGTTCACCATATACTTGATATACTAACCTATGCTGAATATTGATTCTTCTTGAATAATATCCACTTAGATTTCCGACCAAGCCTTCATATGCAGGTGGTGTTTGAAACGGTGCTTGTCTGACAATTTCAATTAGTTCTTTTGCCTTTTTATCAAGTCCAGCAGATTTAAGGTTTGTGATGTCTTTAACTGCTTGCTTTTCATATACAATTCGGTACACTTACCATTCCACCTCTTCTTCTGACAAGCATTCTTCTAGTGGAGTATTACCACCTTCAATAATTGATTCTGCCATTCCGGGAATAGACATCAAAAATAATGTTTCTTCAATTGCTCTCCAATCATCTTCCCCAATTAAAACAGCATTTCGTCCTTTACTATTTGTAATTGTAATCGGTTGACAGTTTGCATTAACATCTGACATCAATTGGTAAATGTTGTCTCTTGCTCTTGTAACACTAATCGCGTTCATTTAACCAACTCCCTTCTGTGTGTTTCGTTGATTTTAGTATAGCGTACGTTTATGCGTACGTCAATCTCTTTGGTTATATTATATGCAGAAAAATGTTTTTTAAGATTCTTGCATTGGTACTCTTGTTGGAAGTTCCTCTCCTATAAAAATATAATAACCAGGCTATTCCAAAACAATAAACCGCTCCCAAAAACTTTATTTTATAAAATCCACTTCTTGTATCAATCCTACCGTATCTTTTAAGGCACTTTGCGCGCTTTCAATAATAACAATATCCGGCTGGTATTCGTCAACCACCTTATCCAGGATAGGAATATTTAACCAGTCTATACTTAAGGTTTCCCGAAAACTCTCCGCAATGTCATCCTTCAGAAACATTCTGACGAAACTATCTCCCAAAATCAATATTTTTAAATCATTTTCACAGGATGGATTCTCATAAACATGAGTATGCTCTTTACAGTGCAGAAAACTCCAGCGTTCCTGTGTCGCGCCCGTTACCTCAGTAGCCTTTGGCTCGGCAATCTGATAAACTGGGCATTTTTCTGTCATTGGATATTCATACCCATATAACTCCACCGTTCTTTCTTCTTCTGAAATCCGGTAATCCGTTTCCTGCAAAACAGGTATCTGCGGAAAATCTTTCTGTAATTCCTTCATCAGTACCTGATAGCCAATATAAGAACCTTTTTCATTCCAGTGCAAAGAATCCACATATTGAAAATAAATCAGCTCCTCCGCATGCGCAAGCAGGGGTTCTTTCACCAGAATCTGGTTTACCTGGGTTTTATCGTGTAAGGTCTGAACAATCTGGTCGGCTTTCGAAACCGTTCCAATTTTCTGAATGCCATCTACATACTGTTCCGGATAAATACCCGATTTACTGTAACATTGAAAATAATAAAAGGCAATGCCTTTGTCATGCAGATAATCTGAAATTCCCTGCATACTGTCTGCATACCTGTCCAGTTCCTGCTCTGACAGCAGATTCAGATTCTGATAATCCTGTATCATATCAGAATCCTTTACAAAAAGCCAGCGGTCTTTCCCTTCCATCGTATCTGACTTCACAATCCTATGAAAGGTCTGATATTGCAGCGTGGAACTTGCTTCTACCATAAGGGTTCTGCCCCTGAGATTATCATTGAGCCAGTCTTCCAATTGTTTCAGATACTCCTTATTCAAACCGCCTTCCTCCGATAAAATAGAAGGATACTTTGCCAAAGTTCTGTTTTCCATGGAAGATACTCTGCCTTCTTTCTCTCTGTGTGCAAAGATATAAGGCAGCGAAATACTCAGCGCAAATATCACAATCAGCAGCACATTTATCTTTCGTTTCATCCTCGTCACCTCTTAAAATTGAAAATAG
This sequence comes from uncultured Bacteroides sp., assembly GCA_964454605.1. Classification (GTDB taxonomy): domain Bacteria; phylum Bacillota; class Clostridia; order Lachnospirales; family Lachnospiraceae; genus UBA3282. The sequence continues at coordinate 2,959 of CAYVUF010000187.1, read as the reverse complement.
ATAAATGGATTATAAGTTCCTGTCACAACGTATAACACAGAAACTCCAAACAATATCAGTGTTATCGTATTTTCCAATATGGTAAATCCAATCTCCGGCATTTTCTTCTGAAGCTGTTCATAACATATTCTGCCAATTGGCAGCATCGCCACAAGACCTGTCACAATCATAAATCCTTCATATCTGCCCAGATAGTATGACAGTGTAAATCCTACATTCCACCTTGGCAGCAGTCCGAATAAGGACTGAAAATACTGTATACTTCCCTGCAACGTGACTGGGCGGAAAATTGCCATACTCATAAACCATAAAAACATGGTAAAACACCACCGTATAGGCTTCGGAATCTTCCATCGGTTCTGAAAATTATGGGTTACAAATCTTTCCACGACAATATCCACTGCCCAGAAAACACCCCACAAAACATAATTCCAGGATGCACCATGCCAGAGTCCGGTTAGTACAAACACACAGGCCAGATTAAAATACACATTCCCTTTTCTGCTACCTCCAAGTGGAATATATACATAATCCCGAAACCATGAAGACAGGGAAATATGCCATCTTCTCCAGAGTTCCGTACCCGAACAGGAAATAAACGGATACCGGAAGTTTTTGGGAAACTGGAAACCAAACATTTTGCCTAGTCCAACTGCCATATCACTATAACCAGAAAAGTCAAAATAAAGCTGCAGTGTATAACTTAACAGACCAAGCCACGCTACTGCCGGTGTATTCTGATGATAATTCATATCAAAAATAGCATCTGCGGTTACTGCCATGGAATTCGCAAGGATGGCTTTTTTCGCCAGACCAATGACAAAAGTCCGTATTCCCTCTGCAAACATATCCACACTATGTATCCTGACCGACAACTGTTTTTCAATATCGGTGTAACGCACAATCGGACCTGCTATTAACTGAGGAAACAGTGCAATATACAGTCCCATCTTAAAAATACTCTTCTGAACCTGTGCCTCTCCCCGATAAACATCAATCACATAACTCATGCTCTGGAAGGTAAAAAAGGAAATGCCTATTGGCAATACAATATCTGGAATGGCAAGCTGAAAACCAGTAATATCACGAATGGTCTGCATAAAAAATCTGGTATACTTCCAATACCCCAGATTCAGAAGATTCAACACAACAATCAGAATGAAAAAATATTTTCGTTCTTTCATCCTTCCTATTTTCTGCAGGTAGCCAATCCCCAGGCCGCCGAAATAATTCAGTATGATGGAATAAAGAATAATTGGGAAGAAGGCAGAACCGCCCCAAAAATAAAAAAACAGACTGGTTGCCAAAAGCCAGAAATTTTTCGTTCTGATTGATGGCATCACAAAATAACCTGCTAATGTGACCGGCAGGAAAAAGAAAATAAAAATCGTTGAACTAAATACCATATCTCACCCTCACATATGCAAAAAAAGACTTTCCTGTTATGAAAAGGAAAGCCCTTTTTTACCCATCTCTGCTTCTTATAATGCCTGAATTTCTTTCATCAGCGCATCTACATCAAGACCATGTACCATGGCTGCCTCTTCCAGAGTTTCTCCCTGTGCAGAAGGACATCCAAGACAATGCATCCCTGCATTCAGCAAAACAGGTGCTACCTCTGGATTGGTTCTTAAAATTTCACCAATTGTCATGTTTTTTGTTATATCTGCCATATATCAATTCCTCCAATTCTTTCTCTTTACTGTTTAGTATTAGCATAATGCTTATTCAGTATAAGCCGAAAAATCATTTCCTGCAAGCCATAAAAAATCAATATCTTGCGGTCTTTATCCATCACATACAATTTTCACAAAAAAAGAGAGAAAAATTCACATTTTGTATAAGAAAAAGTACAATGCCCGACTTGACGTATGTTATTCTTTTAACATATAATGAAAGTACTGGATAAGCATATTTTAAGGTATGTTCTGGTTTCAGGGCATACTGAAATATATTAACCAAAATTATCAAAATAGGAGGCTATTTCAAAATGAGACCAGAATGGAAAGATTTTGTAGGCGGCAAATGGGAAAATGAAGTAAACGTACGTGACTTCATTCAGAAAAACTATCATCCATATGACGGTGATGAATCCTTTTTAGCTGATGCTACACAGAACACAAAAGATTTATGGGCACAGGTTCTTGATTTAATGAAACAGGAACGTGAAGCTGGCGGTGTACTTGATATGGATACAAAGGTTATCTCTACAATTACATCTCATGGCCCAGGATACTTAGACAAGAGCAAAGAGAAAATCGTTGGTTTCCAGACAGACAAGCCTTTCAAACGTTCTTTACAGCCATACGGCGGTATCAGAATGGCAGAGAAAGCCTGCTCCGATAACGGATATGAAGTTGACCCTGAAATCAGTGAATTCTTCTCAACACACAGAAAAACACACAACGCAGGTTGTTTCGATGCTTACAATGCTGAAATGAGAGCTTGTCGTTCCGCACATATCATCACAGGTCTTCCGGATGCTTATGGTCGTGGACGTATCATCGGCGATTACAGACGTGTTGCTTTATATGGTATCGATTACTTAATCGAAGACAAACAGGCACAGAAAGATTCTACTGGACGTGTTATGACAGATGATGTTATCCGTCTTCGTGAAGAACTCTCTGAGCAGATGGTTGCTCTGAAAATGATGAAAGAAATGGCAGCTTCTTATGGCTGTGATATTTCTAAACCAGCTACTAACGTACAGGAAGCTATTCAGGCTACTTACTTTGGATATCTTTGTGCAGTAAAAGAACAGAATGGTGCTGCTATGTCCCTTGGACGTACTTCTACATTCCTTGACTGCTACGCTGAAAGAGATTTAGCTAACGGAACATTTACAGAAGAAGAAATTCAGGAATTCGTTGACCATTTCATCATGAAATTACGTTGCATTAAATTTGCTCGTACACCTGAATACAACCAGATTTTCGCTGGTGACCCTGTATGGGTA
>CAYVUF010000186.1:0-4959 GCA_964454605.1 uncultured Bacteroides sp. | reverse complement strand
TATTATAATTGACCATGGAAAAGTGATAACGTCAGGAACACCATTTGCATTAAAAGAGAAGTATGCAAAAGATAAATTGATACTTTATTTTAAGGATAAAACTGTTACGATATCGATTGGCTCTACCATGGAAGCGATACCGATTCTTCAAGAGCACAGGAAAGAAATAGAAGGATTTGAAGTGATTCAAGGCAATATGGATGATGTTTTTGTAAATGTAACCGACATGGAATTAGGCAAATAAGGAGCATGATATTATGGAACAATTTTGGGCATTAACACGAAGAAATATAAAAATGTATTTAAGAGATAAGGGAGCAGTGTTTTCCTCCCTATTGTCTGCGCTGATTGTAATAGGTCTTATGGTATTCTTTCTTGGGGATATGAACATTGACGGAATTGTGGAATTATTAGATGCTTTTTCTGCCAGAGGACAGGAAGAGAATCGGAAAAATGCAGAGTTACTTGTAGTGGCATGGACTAGTGCGGGAATACTTTCTATCAATGCGGTATCCATATGTCTGGCGGTGTATTCCGGTATGCTTAAAGATAGGGTCAGCGGAAGGCTGAATGCGATTTATACAGCACCGATAAGCCGCCTGAAAATTGCGCTGAGTTATATTGCATCTGCATGGACAGCATCTGTTGTGGTGTGTGTGCTGACCATGGTTCTCACTGAAATTTACGGAGTTGTAAGTGGGATGGAACGATATACCCTTATGGAACATTTTGAACTGTTGGGAATGATTATGATAAATTCTTTTGTTTATGCTGCACTTATGTATCCGTTGGCTTTGCTTGCAAAATCAGAAGGTGCCTGGGGTGGATTTTTTACGGTCATTGGAACCTTGGTTGGATTTCTTGGAGGAATTTATATTCCAATAGGTTCATTGGCGGGCAGTATATCGAATTTTATGAAATGTACTCCTATCATTTACGGTACTGCAATGTTTCGAAAGGTTATGACAAAATCAGTTCTGGAAAGCACATTTGAAGGGGTACCTGCCGAAGTGATAGAGGAATATCGTGAAATTATGGGGATTCAGTTAAAGGTGGCAGATTATACCTTGACTATTAGAGATGAATGGCTAATTTTATTCGTGTGTGGTACAATTTTTCTTATGATTGCTATGTGTATGTTAAAATATGAAAAAAAGATGGATCGATAAAAGGGGTATGGAATGAAAATAACAATTGAAGCACCCAAAATAGGTGAAGAGGACGAGATTATTGTTCGATGCGCTGATTTGGATGATAGAATACTAAAATTACTTCAGGCACTGCGGGAAGAAGATAAGCTGACAGGGTATCTTAATGATAAAATTGTAAAATTGTCCTTGAAAGAAATATACTATTTCGATACTGTGGATAATAAAGTTTTTTCCTATACTGCAAAGGAAACTTATGAAGTACATAAAAAGTTGTATGAATTAGAGAAGGCATTTGAACATACAGATTTTTTAAGAATTTCCAAATCTGTTATTGTGAATGTTGCAAAAATTGCTTATATAAGGCCTATTTTTAATGGACGATTTGAAGCGAAGCTGAAGAATGATGAGAAAGTCATTGTTTCACGCCAATATGTAGCAGATTTGAAGAAAAAGTTAGAAATATAGGAGGTTGAAATGAAAGTTCTTGGAAATTTTATCAAATGGTTTCTCTATATTACAGTAGGTATTCTCATCGTATGCGGCATCAGTTACAGCATGACAGGGTGTGAAACCGTTCCAGTGGATGTATTTTGGATGATTTTATTAGCGGCATTTGTGACTGCTTTGGTTACGGTTGTTTTCATTTGTTGGCCAGAAGAAGAGGATGGCAAGGTGAAAACCTATGTGAGGTTAGGATTACATTACATTGTGTTATGCGTAATTATGTGTTTTCTGGGAGAAAAATTCGGTTGGCTAAAGTTTGATATAGCAGGAGTTGTTGGAATGGCAATTAAGGTAGGTATAGTGTATATGCTGGTGTTTCTGGCTTACTATCTTATTGATATCAAACAGGCCAGCGACATCAATAAGATGCTGCAGGAAAAATACGGAAAGGAAGAACCGTAAAATATATGGTAAGAGAATGTGGAAAATGATACAATTAGAGAAGGCAGTTTGAAACATCATAGTATTTTCTGATGTTTCAAGTAACCGTTGAAGGGGTAGGGATGTACTAGAAGAGAAGCAGCAAAGGAGAATAGCATGTATATAGACGAAGAACTAAAATTTTATCCAAAACATCCTTCCGGGATGAAAACGAATCAGATTGAAACCACAGAGATGCCTATTCTGGAGCAGAATGCGCCATTTGGGGTTAAAACACTTTATGAGGAGTTTGTAGTCGATGCAGACAGTTTTTTGTCAAAATATGTAGATAAGCGTTTTGAAGTTACTGGTGTTGCAAGAAAAGTGGGACCTGATATTCACAACAAGCCTTCCATTGAAATTTCAGATAGGGTGGATGGACGGACTTATGCACTTGTTATCTTTCCGTCTGATGCTCATTACAGAAAGGTTAAAGTTGGTGACACAGTAACTGTTCGAGCAAATTATCTTGTTATGAGCAATCATTATGGAACTGTTATGAAATATAGTGAACTTCTGTCTGTGCAAAAAAAGGAAGAAACGATAAAACAGCATGAGCCGATGCTATTGAAGTATCCTTTTTTTGATGGTGAGAAGGTAGTAGAAAATTCTGCTGTTGTGATTGAGGACGGAATGATTGTGAAAATAGAAACAACGGAAGAAGTGGACAGCAATTATTTTCTTCTGCCGGGTTTTATTGATGCACATACGCATATGAGCACCAGGGAGCAGATAGAAATTATGCTGAAAAATGGTGTCATCGGTACTTGTGATGTAGCAGCATCAGAATCATTGGTGCGCGGTACAGAGCATTTTACAATTATTTCCTCCGCAGGAATGACGATGGGGACCTTACATGGCAAATCCTATGTTCAGAAAGCAATAGATGCTGGTGCAAAGTATATCAAAGTATTACTTATGGAACCTAATTTAATGATGAAGAGCAGTCTTAAAGATATTTGTCATGCAGCCCATGATAACGGACGAAAGGTGGCGGTTCATGCGGTTTCGCGGAAAGCGGTGCAAATGGCTGTGGATTGTGGAGTTGATATCCTGATTCATGTTCCTATGAAAGAAGAATTTCCAAAGGAGCTTGCTAAAACGATAGCTGAAAAAGGAATTGCTGTGGCTCCTACCCTTGTTATGATGGAAACTTTTGCGAAGAGCGGCAGAAATGGGTATAAACCGGAACAGTATCAAAATGCGGAAAATGCTGTGAATCTGCTTTATGAGAGTGGAGTCACGCTCCTTGCAGGCACTGATGCAAATCCGGGGACATATGCTCCAACAGTGAAATATGGTACTTCCCTGCATCATGAATTGGAACTTCTGGTGCAAGCGGGTATGAAGCCGCTTGATGTTTTAGCCAGTGCTACGAGCAAAGTCGCGGAGGTGTTTGGGATAGACGATATAGGAACTATTGAAACAGGGAAAAAGGCATCTCTTGTACTGGTAGAAGGCAGACCTGATAAAAAAATTGTGGATACAAGAAAAATGAAACAAATATGGCTTGATGGAAAGCCGGTTATGTGAGGTTTAGTATGAAGATTATTACAATAGAAGAGCATCTGGCAGGTGCTCCAATCAATCACTATCTTGCCGAGTATGTTGCAGAAGATGCACCATATACAGCAATGGCTCATGGAAAAGGTCGCCCTTATGATGCAGACCCTGAATTATTTGGTGACTTAGATAAATGTCGTATTGAAGATATGGACAAATATGGGATTACCATGCAGATATTGTCTTGTCCTGCAAAATCCCAGCTTCTTCCGGCGAACGAAGCATCTGCGATAGTAAGTGAAACAAATGACTATATTATGCAGGTTGTAAAGAAACATCCTGACCGGTATGGAGCTTTTGCACTTTTGCCATGGTCGTCACCAGATGAAGCGGCAAAAGAAGTGGAACGTGTTAAGAAAATGGGATTTCAAGGTATTTTACTTGCCGGAAGAGCCTCTGCGGGAAATGCATTTCTTGACGACAAACAATTTCTTCCGGTTTTAGAAGCCTGCGAAGCACAGGGACTTTCAATTTATATACATCCTGGTGCACCGCTAAAAGCGGTACAGGAGCCTTATTATGGAGGCCTGGGTGAGGAAGTTAGTGCCAGATTGTCTTTACATGGCTGGGGATGGCATAACGAGGCAGGAATACAAGTTTTGCGGACCATTCTTGCCGGTCGGTTTGAACAATTTCCGAAACTGCAGTTGATAGCAGGACATTGGGGAGAAATGATTCCGTTCTTTCTTTCCAGAATTGACCAATCAATGCCAACATCTGTTACGAAGCTGACACGTACCGTTACAGAAACTTTTAAAGAGAATGTATATATTACACCGAGTGGAATCTTTGACTATCCGCAGTTGAAATTCTGTGTTGAAGTTGTTGGCGCTGACCGTATTATTCATTCTGTGGATTGCCCGTTCATAAGCAATGAAGGGGCAAAACCATTTATTGAAAATGCGCCAATCAGCAGTGTTGAGAAGGAACAAATTGCATATCAAAATGCAGAGATTTTATTTGGGCTGTGATACATCTATATTAGCAGAGAATGATTTGGGAGTGATGAGGTGAACGAACAATTTATACAGCGCTTGTCTATAAATTGGGATAAAATTGAAGAAGGAAGTTATCTGCGAAAAATTGAAGCGCTTAATAAGCTGGATGAGTTGGTGTTTGAAAAATCCATTACTTTTTTTGTTGGTGAAAATGGAAGCGGTAAATCAACCCTATTGGAAGCACTTGCGGTAGCATACGGTTTCAATCCAGAAGGTGGAACAAAAAACTATTCCTTCTCAACCTATGATTCACACTCACAATTATATGAAGCGATACGAGTTTCAAAAGGATTTCGTAAGGCGAAAGGGGGATATTTTCTTCG
>CAYVUF010000185.1:0-4976 GCA_964454605.1 uncultured Bacteroides sp. | reverse complement strand
TATCACAAGGGAAGAACAATTGATACAATTGATTGATTCTTACCAAAATCTTGTTTTTTCTATTTGTTATAAAATGACGGCAGATTATTTTGCAGCCGAAGATTTAGCTCAGGACACCTTCCTCTCGGCATATGAGCATTTAAGAAGTTTTGACGGTGAGCATGCCAAAGCCTGGATTTGCAGAATTGCAACCAATAAATGTATTGATTATATGGCTCATTCCGGAAGGAAGAGTATTCCGACAGAGAATGTTTATCTGGAGAAGGACAAAGAACCACAGCAGGAAGACACACCAGAAAATATCTTTTTGGAGCAGGAAATGAAAGAAATCCTGCTAGCAAATTGTAATCGGTTGAAGTCGCCATACAAGGAAGTGGCAAAGGCATACTATTATGACGAAATGGATGCAAAAGAGATTGCGGAAAGAAAAGGTCAGAATCTTAAAACCATACAAACGCAGATTTACAGGGCAAAAAGTATGCTGCGAAAAATTTACAGAAGGGAGAACAGAGCGTGAGTGAGAAGAGAAAGTACATATGGAATGAAAAAGAATATTTGTCTGAGGAAGAATTAGAGCAGTTGATTACAGCAGTAGAAGCACAGCCGCTTATGCATCCGCCGATAGATTTTAAAAATGAAATTCTGAATACCGTACAGCAGAAACGCAAACGAAGGAAAGAAAAGCAGTTGCTTCTTTACAGTCTGAAAGTAGCAGCAGCATCGGCAGCCGCTTTATGGATTCTGGTTTCTGTTCCCCAGACGATTTATTCCAGAGAAGAGGCTATGCAGAGGAGTATTGAGAAACAAGTCAGGATGGAAGAAAGTACACGTAAAGTAAATGAGTATTTAGAAACATTCAACAACAGATTAAATCAATTTATGAAAATGGAGGTAATGATTGATGAGAAAGAAGAAAAGTAAGTTTTTGTTATTTTGTTTATCCTTTATACCGGGGTGCGGAGAGATGTATCTTGGCTTTATGAAAAGAGGCATTAGTCTGCTCACACTTTTTACGCTTGGCACTGTAATAATGGGGTATTCTAATAGCGGTATTTTTGCTTTTATTCCAATTGCCCTTTGGGCATACAGTTTCTTTGAAGCGAATAATCTGGGCGGTATGGCAGATGAAGATTTTTATAAGGCAGAAGACAAATATTTATTCGGACTGGATGAAATCGAAATGGATTCTGTGAAAAACACATTGCTGGGAAAATACCACAAAGCATTTGCGATTGTTCTGATTCTGTTAGGCGTGAATCTTCTGTGGAACGTTATCTGCGATTTCTTGTATACTATCTTTGATATCATTGGATTATCAGAGATTATTCGTCACATTACATATGAAATTGGGGACAGTGTTACCAGAGCTATTATTGCCGCAGTGATTATCTGGCTTGGTGTAAAATTAATCAAGGGAAAACAGGTAGAACTGAATGAGGCGGAAAAGGCAGAGTATGACAACCAGAAAGATGTTTTTATCGAAGCCAGGGAGATAGAAACAGAGAAAGAACAGGCAGGGGGAATGGAGAATGGAAGATAAGGAAAGAACGGTTACCATTCACCGGGTTGGCACGATTACTTGTGGTTTTGTTCTTATCGTTTATGGAGTTTTGTTTTTGTTACATAGGATATTGCCTGTCATGAATTATCAGAGAATTTTTGAATTCTGGCCGATTATCTTTATTGCTTTGGGATTGGAAATTCTCACAGGCTGCGTTGGAAAGTCAAAGGACAGCAGGAAATATGTTTATGACTTTCCGGCAATCTTATTGGTTATGATACTTGCAGTTTTTGCGATGCTCATGGCAGCAGTGGAGTTTGCTATGATGCAGGGCGGCGTTATCTTTTAAAGAAAATATCACAATTCCTCAAATGTAATTTCTTTTTTGGCAAGGAAATGTCGGATGGCATTGTCCCACAGATTATCCACTGTTTTGTCCATAATAAAAGTATGGAAAGCAGTTCCTGTAATCAGTGTCAGGGCAGTGCCATCATATTTTATGGTGAGTACCAGTGCTTTTATCTGTTCGGGGGTGATTCCGGTATCGGCATTTTTCAAAATGGATGCGGTATAGTCCGGTATCAGATGCAGGATAAATTTGAAAGCAGTAGGAGTATGGGTACCCTTAATCAGGGAAAAGCAGATAGGCCGAATCTGCTTCCACATTGAAAAATCATAGGGACGAAGTTCAGCATCTTCCCATTCTTCTGTCGTATAAAAATCTTTGTTCTGATGTCCATCTATCAGAAATGTATTATAAGTACTGATGGATGCTTCTTCTAATAGAAAAGAGTCAAAATTGTCAGAAGCAAGTAATTTTCCCATGAATTGTTTTACATTGTTTATTTTTAGTGCAATCATGAATCAAAATCCTTTCACTGTGTGCTGGCTTTTTCAGACTAAGCAAGGTTTGTATCTATCTGAAATCATAACAGAAGCAAAACTGGTTTACAAGAACATTTGCAGTTTAAAAGCAAGGAAAACTAGAAAAGCTATTTACAAGACGAAGTATATCGTGTTATCATAAGTAGTAATCAAAACCATGTAGAATGGTTGCGAAAATAGCATAAATCGTGTGCAGAAATGAGGATTCTTATGAGCTATAAAATTGTTGTAGACAGTTGTTGTGAATTACCGGAGCAGTACAAAAAAGATGCAAGATTCCAGAGTGTTCCGTTGGGACTTGAGGTCGGCGAATATCAGATTATGGATGATGAAAATTTTAATCAGGCAGAATTTCTGGCACAGGTTGCAAGTTGTCCGCAATGTCCGAAATCTTCCTGTCCTTCACCAGAGAAATTTATGGAAGCATATCAGACAGAGGCAGAGAATATTTTTGTGGTTACTTTATCTTCCCATTTAAGCGGCAGTTATAATAGTGCGGTATTGGGAAAGAATCTGTATCATGAACAGTATGGTGACAAAAACATATATGTGTGTGATTCCGAATCCGCAAGCTGTGGAGAAGCACAATATGCGCTTATGGCAATGGAATTACAGGAACAAGGTCTTTCTTTTGAAGAAACGATTCAGAAATTGGAAACTTTCCGGGAAGAAATGAAAACTTATTTCATTCTGGATAATCTGGAAACGCTTCGGAAAAATGGTAGATTAACTGGTGTGAAAGCAATGGTAGTGTCTACTTTAAATATTAAACCGATTATGATGGGAGACCATGGGGTGATAGCACAGAAAAGTCAGGCAATCGGAGTGAAGAAGGCAATGGCTAAACTGGCAGAGATTTTAGCGAAGGAAGTACCGGAAAGCCAGACCAGAACACTGATGATAACGCATTGCAATTGTAAAGAACGAGCAGAGAGTATGAAAAATCTTCTTCTGGCAAAAATGAATTTTAAAGATATTATCATTATGGATACAGCTGGAATCAGCAGTATGTATGCAAATGATGGCGGTATTATTGTGACGGTTTAGAAGTTTTCAGTTTTTCATAACAGTTTCTGACATAAGCAATTTCAAGCGGTGATAACGTAAAGTGTTGTCCGTTTTTCATGTGCAGACGGAGAAAGGAAATCTTTTCAAGGAAAGCAACATTAAGAATAAGGTGTTCTGAAACAAGCAGGAAATGAGAAAATCCTGCCAGTTGTGAGTAGAAATTTTCCATGGTAGAAAGAATGTCCAGTTCGCGGTTATCGGTTAAGGTAATACGTGTGTACTGGGCATTTTTGCGTGCATACAGAATTTCATCTTCGTGGACATAATAAGTTTCGTGTTCTCCACGCAGTTCAATCGTTGGAATAGAAGCAGCCTTACGAGCAGCAGCAAAATCTAACATCTGGTCAAGCTCAGATGTCTTAATCGGTTTGTTCATGTATAAAATCTGTGACTGCAGTTGTTGGCGCAAAATAGTGTGGTTTGACAACTCAATGGCATTTTCTGGAACTTCTGAAATGGCAGCAGAAACAACAGCAGGATAGTCAATGGTTGAAGAACAAAGAACGATTGGTGCAGTAACTCCGGCATCAATCAGTTTTCTGGTTAGTTCGAAACCGTTGACAGAACCAGCAGTCATATCAATAAAAAAGGCATCATAAAGCATGGGAGAGTGCATTACAGCTTCAACGTTCCCATAGGAATCTATATACAAAACCCCTGTGGTGGACATCCGTTTATCGGATGCACGTCCAAGCAGGCGTTCCATTTGTTTTCTATCGGCAACATTATCGTCACAAACTGCAATATGCATACTAACCCTCATTTCTGAGCAGATTTTGCCCACTTTTTATCAAAGAAATGTAAATTCAATCGGCAGATACATCAACAAGACAACCAGTGCGATTTGCAGAAACAAAATCGCTGGCATTCCATATAAGAAATACCAGTGTCTTGTTTTGTGATGAAATAAATGCATTCCGATTGTTGTACCAAGACTGCCACCAATGATGGCAATGACAAACAGAGTGGATTCTGGAATCCGCCAGGCTCTTTTGCGAGCTTTCAGTTTGTCAATGCCCATAATGGCAAATCCTATCAGATTTATAATTCCTAAATAAACAACAAGGTAGGAGATAACACTCATAATAACCTCTTATTTTTGTAATTTGCCTTCTACTTCCTGCATCTTCATAGCACGAACTTTGCTTGCAAGACCAAACAGGTTAATAAAGCCTTCTGCATCATGGTGGTCATATAAATCACCTGTTGTAAAGGAAGCAATGCTTTCGTTGTACAGAGAATATGGAGAAGTTGTTCCGGCTTTGATAATGTTTCCTTTATAAAGTTTGAATTTTACTTCACCAGTAACGTACTGCTGTGTGGATTCAATGAAAGCCTGTACTGCTTCACGAAGTGGTGTAAACCATTTGCCTTCGTATACAATCTGGGAGAATTTATTGCCCATATCTTCTTTCAATGCGTAAGTGTCACGATCAAGGATTAATTCCTCTAACTGCTGGTGTGCTTCATAGAGGATTGTTCCGCCAGGAGTTTCGTATACACCACGTGATTTCATACCAAC
>CAYVUF010000184.1:0-4989 GCA_964454605.1 uncultured Bacteroides sp. | reverse complement strand
AGGCAGCAATTGATACATACTATGAGCAGTATGGTGCAAAATAAAGCAGGAACGGGTATGAGCAGCAAGCAATGAGTACCGGAAAGGAATGGTAACGGTATGGAAGAAAAAACATATAAGACGATGGGCGGCTCAGGCGCAATGAATATCGCAGTAGGCGTGGTTTCATTGGTAGTCGGGGTAGCCAGCGGTGTTTTGCTGATTATCAGCGGAGCAAAACTTCTGGCAGGCAGAAGCAAAATAATATTTTAGATTGGATTCTAGGAAGATGAATGGGTGTTTCCGCTGGAAATGCCCATTTGCAAGTTTGAGGGAGTTTTCATGAGTCGTAAGAACAGCTATATTTTTACTAATAAAAATCATTCACAAAAAGGAATCATGGCAACCATTCTGGGAGTTATTTCGTTAGCTTCCCTTATTTATGCGATTGTTATGAGTTACCGGAACAATGGGGATATTCCGCTGCAGTATGGGGCAGCCGCTTTTCTTGCCACCATATTTGCATTGACTGGAGTAGTCTTAGGGGTGATTTCAAAAGCAGAACGGGATAAGTACTATATCTTTTCCTATTTGGGCATTCTATTGAATGTATTGGCATTGGGTGTTATTAGTGCTGTTTTATATGCGGGTGCTTATGGTATTGGTAGTTATTAGAAGAAAGGCAATGAAGTGATGCAGGAAATTATGACAGAAACAGAAAGAATGGAATTAGAGAAAGAACGTTTTGAACTGGCATTAGAGCGTGTGGAAGAGATTGCAAATGATAAGCAATGTGCAGAGAAATATCAGAAGTATTTTGAGAAAATGGCAGATTTTGTTCTGCTTATGAAAAAAACATGGGATTTTGTGGCTGATGGCAGTTTGTATCAGGCTTCTTTAGAAGAATTACAGAAGCATAACAAAGAACTGTATGAAGATATTCTGCCGGAGAATTATGAGAGAAGCTATGCCAATCCGGCTTATGCAGCAGCATGCTTCGGCAAAGAAATGGGACAGCTTTTGTCCTTTGTTTATGCAGAACTGCGTGGCATGATAGCAGCGGCATATGAACAGTCTTTGACTGACATGGTCATTCGCATGGAATTATTACTGGAAATGTATCAGGCGTTTTTGTGTGAAGCAGAAGCTGAGGAGGAAAAGGAAGAAAAGGGTGCCAGTGCAATGCAGGAGCAGGCAACACCGGAATACGAAACTTTAAGGCAGATTGCTTACTGGTATGTAAGCGATTATTATGAAACACAGAGTTATGAACGTGTGGCAGGTCTTCTTTTGCCAGAGAAAGATTTCGCTGCGAAAATCATTATGGAGAGTGATTTGTCGGATATCCGCTATCTGTATTATTATGGTGAGTATGTGACAGAGAATGAAATACGGACAGCCAAGCATATGACAGAGCTGTCAGCGGAAATGACAGGTCTGATGGCTGATACCTATACAGAAGGATACCGTATCGGTTTTGAAGTGGGCAACAAAGATATCACCATTAAGAAAACGGTCAATATCCGGTATTGTCTTGGCTTTGAAATTATGATAAAAAAGGCAATTGAGAATTTTGACCGGATGGGTCTGAAACCTACCATTTATCGTGCGGGAACGAATATTTTTCATGGCAGGAGTGTCAATAAGAACGGTTTCTTTGGTGCCAATCCGAATAAGCAGTTCGATTATGACCACAAAGAAGACCAGGCGTTGTTTCTGGACAGTGCCCTGGTACAGCGTAAGCTGGAATGTATGCAGAATGCTTATGAACAGATGAAGGAAGAGGCTGCGGTTATGGGCGGACCTGCGGTTCTGGAAATCTTCGGGGAAACACCTTTTGTACCGGAGAATAAGGAAAGTGCCTGCCGGTTAAGTGACAGACAGCAGAAACTTTCTGTAGAGTATATGTCCAAGGCGGGTGCTTTGCAGAATCAGTATATCAAAGGCGAGGAAAGAAGTTTTACGATTATTGCTTTTCCGGTGCCGGATATTGGAACACAATATGAGGAAATTTTTGATGAGATTATCCGCATCAATACGTTAGATTATAAACGGTATCAGTCCATACAGCAGACCATCATAGACACACTGGATAAGGGGGACTATGTTCTGGTGAAAGGGATGGGGGCAAATCGCACCAATCTGAAAATCAGACTGCACACTTTAACCAATCCAGATAAGGAAACTAATTTTGAAAACTGTGTGGCAGATGTGAATATTCCGGTGGGAGAGGTGTTTACTTCTCCGCAGCTTCATGGAACAGAAGGAATACTGCACGTGACAAGAGTTTTCCTGAATGAGCTGGAATACAAAGATATTTCTCTCCGGTTTGAAAATGGTATGATTACAGAGTATAACTGTTCCAATTTTGCCACCGAAGCAGAAAATAAAAAGTATATCAAAGATAATGTGCTGTTCCACCACGATACCCTTCCCATGGGTGAGTTTGCGATAGGCACCAACACCACTGCTTATGTGGCGGCAAGAAAGTATGGAATCGAAGATAAAATGCCGATTCTGATTGCAGAAAAGACAGGACCTCATTTTGCAGTTGGTGATACCTGTTATTCTCATGCGGAGGAGGTTGCGGTATATAATCCGGATGGCAAGGAAATTATTGCCAGAGAGAATGAGGTATCCCTGCTTCGGAAAGAAGACATGGAAAAAGCCTACTTTAACTGTCATACTGATATTACCATTCCTTATGACGAACTGGGAGAAGTGTCGGTGGTAACAAAGGACAACGAAGTGATACCAATTATTATAGAAGGCAGGTTTGTTTTGACCGGGTGCGAAGAACTGAACAAAGCATTTACCAGATAGAGTTTACCAAAAACCTTTCAGAATAATTGAAATTCGTATTGCTTCTTATCTGAAAATTTAGTACACTGTATACAGAAATGTACCGTTATTCCACAAGATGTTGTGGAAACGGATGGGATAGAGAATGAGGAGGCGTGACAGGCATGGCACAGGTAGGTATTGTAATGGGCAGTGATTCCGATATGCCCGTAATGGCAAAGGCAGCAGATATTCTGGAAGAACTGGGGATTTCTTATGAAATGACGATTATTTCCGCGCACAGAGAGCCGGATGTATTTTTTGAATATGCAAAGAGTGCAGAGAGCAAGGGCTTTAAGGTGATTATTGCAGGGGCAGGTAAGGCAGCACATCTGCCAGGTATGTGTGCAGCAATTTTCCCGATGCCGGTGATTGGAATTCCGATGAAAACGTCCGATTTAGGAGGAGTGGATTCCCTTTATTCTATCGTGCAGATGCCTTCTGGCATACCGGTAGCCACCGTAGCCATCAATGGCGGTCAGAATGCAGGAATCCTGGCAGCCAAAATTCTTGCAACATCAGATGATGCGCTTCTGCAGAAACTGAAAGCATATACACAGAGCCTGAAAGAAAGTGTTCAGGAGAAGGATGCCAGATTACAGGAAGTAGGATATAAAAATTACTAAGTATCATATGGAGGATAAGATAATGGATTACAAGTCAGCAGGTGTTGATATCGAAGCAGGATACAAGTCAGTGGAACTGATGAAGAAGCATGTAAAGGAAACAATGCGGCCGGAGGTATTAGGCGGAATCGGCGGTTTCGCAGGTGCATTCAGCTTAAATACAATTAAGGACATGGAAGACCCTGTGTTATTATCCGGTACAGACGGATGCGGCACCAAAGTACAGTTGGCATTTGTTATGGATAAACACGATACCATTGGAATTGACTGTGTGGCAATGTGTGTCAATGACATTGCATGTTCTGGTGGTGAACCATTATTTTTCTTGGATTATATTGCATGCGGCAAGAACTACCCTGAGAAGATTGCAACGATTGTAAGTGGTGTGGCAGAAGGCTGTAAACAGTCAGGAGCAGCACTTGTTGGCGGCGAAACAGCGGAACATCCGGGTCTGATGCCAGTAGAGGAATATGACCTTGCAGGTTTTGCAGTGGGTGTGGTTGACCGTAAAGATTTGATTACTGGGGAGAATATCAAACCTGGTGATACCTTGATTGGTATTGCATCCAGCGGGGTACACAGCAATGGATTTTCCTTAGTCAGAAAAGTTTTTGATATTACCAGAGAATCTTTGGATACTTATTATGATGAACTTGGCACAACCCTGGGAGAGGCACTGCTTGCACCAACCAGAATCTATGTGAAGGCACTTAAGAGTGTGAAGGATGCAGGAGTATGCGTGAAGGGCTGCAGCCATATTACAGGCGGCGGCTTCTATGAAAATATTCCGAGAATGCTTCCGGAAGGTGTCACAGCAGAGGTGAAGAAGGACAGCTATCCGGTTCTTCCGATTTTTAAACTGCTGCAGAAGACAGGAAATCTGGAAGAAAAGATGATGTATAATACATATAACATGGGTCTTGGTATGATTCTTGCAGTGGATGCAGCAGATGCTGATAAGACAATGGAGGCAATTAAAGCAGCAGGCGATACTCCTTATATCGTAGGTAAGATTATAGCCGGCGACAAAGGTGTAAACCTGATTTAGAAACAGACAGAACAAAACCGATTATAAGGTAAGGAAGGACGAGAAGGATATGTTAAGAATACTGGTATGCGTGTCTGGCGGCGGTACCAATTTGCAGGCGATTATAGATGGCATTGCACAGGGGACGATTACCAATACGGAAATTGTAGGTGTTATCAGCAACAACAGAAATGCTTATGCACTGGAACGTGCGAAAGCAGCAGGAATTGATGCGGTTTGTGTATCTCCCAAGGAGTTTGCAGACAGAGAAGCATTTAACGAAGCATTTTTGCAGGCAGTAGCAGAGAAGAAACCGGATTTGATTGTTCTTGCCGGATTCTTGGTTGTGATTCCTGAGAAAATGATACAGGCATATCCGAATCAGATTATCAATATTCACCCATCCCTGATTCCTTCTTTCTGCGGAACAGGCTATTATGGTCTGAAGGTGCATGAAGGAGTGTTGGAACGAGGGGTTAAGGTGACTGGAGCAACCGTACATTTTGTGGATGAAGG
>CAYVUF010000183.1:0-5081 GCA_964454605.1 uncultured Bacteroides sp. | reverse complement strand
GCAATGAACAATGCTTTGTATTCTTATATGCATGATATTTTTGGAGCAGATGTAATAGAAATTTTTGATATGAAGTATCAGAAGGAATATGCTGAGAAATCCCATACCAAAAAGGAATCGAAAAGAAAGAAAAGAGATAAAGGTGTGCCAGAATCATAGGATTTTGGCGCATTTTTTTCGGAAAGAACAGGGGATAGAATATGGAATATCTGGTTTCCCAGAGAGAAATGAAGCAGTTTGACAAAAACACAATCGAATATTATCAGATACCATCCCTTGTTTTGATGGAAAGGGCGGCACTTGTTACGCTGGAGTATTTGCGGCAGGAAAAGGGCAATGGAAAGTTTAAAGTGCTGGTTGCAGCAGGATGCGGCAACAATGGTGGTGATGGAATTGCAATCGGACGACTCTTGCTTCTGCAGGGCTGTGAGGTGGATTTTGTATTGCTTGGTGATAGCAGAAAATGCAGTGAAGAAACCAAAAGACAGATGCAGATTGTCACACAGTATGGGCAGAAGATTTATGACGAAATCCCGGCAACGGAATATGATATAGTAATCGATGCCATTTTTGGTATCGGGTTGTCCAGAGAAGTGACAGGAAAATACAAGAAAGCAATTGAAACCATCAATCAGAAGTCAGCCTATGTATGTGCAGTCGATATTCCTTCCGGAGTACATGGTGACTCCGGTCGGATTATGGGATGTGCGGTACAGGCAGACCTGACAGTTACCTACGGATTTCGGAAATTGGGACACTGCCTTTATCCGGGGGCAGCTTGCAGTGGTAAAATCATATGCGGGCAAATGGGAATTGATGAAAAAAGTTTTTTGAACCAAAAGCCTGTATGTTATACGTATACGAATGTAATGGATGTGAAAATGCCCCTTCGGAAGCCAGATGGTAATAAGGGAACATTTGGCAAGGTACTGGTGATTGCTGGAAGTGATGGAATGTGTGGTGCAGCGTTGCTGGCGGCAAAAAGTGTGTTCCGTATGGGCGCAGGTATGGTAAGAATTGTAACAGCCGCTTCGAACAAAGGGAGTTTACAGCAGGCTTTACCGGAAGCAATGCTTACCGTTTATGAGGGCAGTCAGACAGAAACCGAATTAGAGAAGGAACTACAAAAAGCATTACGGTGGGCAGACTGTATGGTTATTGGTCCGGGCATCGGAACTGGAGAGCAGGCAAAATGGCTCTTGCATTACTGCCTGCAAAAGAGTACACTTCCTATGGTAATAGATGCAGATGCACTGAATCTGTTGGCAGAAAAAAAGAACCAGGAGAAAGATTTTGCCTTTCTCAGAACAATATCCAAAGCCCATGAACATAAGATAATTCTGACACCCCATCTGGGTGAGTTTTCCAGATTATTCGGGTGCACGATTGGGGAAGGCAGAGAACATTTATTAAGTTATCCCAGACAGTTAGCAGAGAAAACAGAATGTATTGTGGTCTGCAAAGATGCCAGAACGATTGTGGCACAGCCACAAAGTACAATGCAATATATCAATACTTCCGGCAATTCTGGAATGGCTACTGCAGGAGCAGGTGATGTTCTGTCAGGTGTGATAGCAGGCTTGATTGCCCAGGGAATGGAAGCGTATCAGGCAGCCACTGCCGGCGTTTATCTGCATGGCATGGCAGGGGATTGTGCAGCAGGAAAACTGGGAGAGCATGGTATGATGGCAACGGATATAATAGAGCAGTTAATGAAATTAGTAAAAGAAATGGGTGAGAACGAGTGATTGATATAAAAGAGAATTATAAGAGAGTATATGCTACGATAAATCTGGATGCAGTTCGTTATAATATGGAACAGATGAAAGCAAATATTGCACCGGAAACGAAGATAATCGGAGTGATTAAAGCAGATGGGTACGGTCATGGCGCAGTGCCTATAGGTAGGGAATTAGAACAGCTTGCCTATGTATCTGGTTATGCCACAGCAACGCCGGAGGAAGCACTTGTTCTGCGCAAGGCAGGTTTACAGAAACCGATTCTTATTTTGGGATATACGTTTCCTTATTGCTACGAAGATTTGATTCGTCAGGATATCAGACCTACGGTATTTCGGGAGGATATGATTGCGGAACTTGCTTCCTGTGCCGGAAAAATTGGCAAAAAGGCAAAGATTCATATTAAAGTGGATACGGGTATGACCCGAGTGGGTATTATGCCGGATGCAAAAGGCCTGGAATTTGTACGTAAGGCACTTTCCTATGAGGAGCTGGAAGTAGAAGGCATTTTCACACATTTTGCAAGGGCGGACGAAAAGGACAAAACATCTGCAAAAGAACAATTTGACCGATTTAGTCAGTTTGCTGCTGAGATTGAAACAAAACTGCAATGTCATATTCCGATAAAGCATTGTTCCAACAGTGCAGGGATTATTGAGATGAAATATGCGAATATGGATGTGGTACGTGCCGGAATCACATTGTATGGTTTATGGCCCTCCGATGAGGTACAGCAGGATGTGGTTTCCATAAAGCCGGTTATGGAATTAAAGAGCCATATCGTATATGTAAAAGAGGTGGAAGCAGGCGTTCCGATAAGTTATGGCGGTACGTATGTGACAGAGAAAAAAATGAGGGTTGCAACCATTCCGGTAGGTTATGGGGATGGTTATCCCAGAAGTCTGTCCAATAAAGGTTATGTGCTGATTCGGGGAAAGAAAGCACCCATTCTTGGAAGAGTCTGCATGGACCAGTTTATGGTAAGCGTAGAGCACATTCCAGAGGCAAAGGAAGGCGATGAAGTAACGCTCATTGGAAAAGATGGAGAGCTTTGTATCTCAATGGAAGAACTGGGTACATTGTCAGGCAGATTTAACTATGAACTTGCGTGTGTGTTAGATAAAAGAATCCCACGAGTTTATATCAGAAACAATGAAATCATAAGTACCAAGGATTATTTTGAAGATTATCAGTAATTTTGTGCGTATACCTTCAGAGAAATTGGCAATACTATTGCTGTCAGTTAGATTGCTAGATTGATTGAAGGAAGTGTGAGATATGAAACGAGGAGATATTTATTACGCTGATTTAAGACCTGTTATTGGTTCAGAACAGGGTGGTGTAAGACCAGTCCTGATTATTCAGAATGATATCGGCAACAAACACAGTCCTACTGTGATATGTGCAGCTATTACATCCAAAATGAATAAGGCAAAACTGCCTACGCATATTGAGT
This sequence comes from uncultured Bacteroides sp., assembly GCA_964454605.1. GTDB lineage: Bacteria > Bacillota > Clostridia > Lachnospirales > Lachnospiraceae > UBA3282. The sequence continues at coordinate 1,886 of CAYVUF010000183.1, read as the reverse complement.
TAGATGCCAGTAAGTACGACATGGTAAAGGATTCTGTTATTTTGTTGGAACAGCTTCGTACCATTGATAAGAAGCGCTTGAAGGACAGAGTCTGTCATCTGGATAATGAGATTATGAAAGAAGTAAACACAGGTTTAATGGTCAGTCTTGAACTTGCTACATAAGAACTGTACAGGAATACTGATGAGAAAGGAAGAGGTAAAGATTTATATGGAAGACAGTGGTGGAAGCGGCAGTATCATTTTATTATTTGTGATACTTCTGGTTGTGGAGATGGTGTTGTATGGTTTCAGCTCAGCAATGCAGAATCTGCGTGATAAGGAACAGGAAGAGGAAACAGAAACGGATAAGAAAGCATTACGGTTGCAATATTTCAAAGAGTATCCGGCAAGATATACCAATGCCTTACAGCTTGGTCTGGCAACCATCAATATGCTGTTAGGGGCATTGTATCTGTACCGGTTAAATGATTATTTCAGAAATAACGTTCATTTGCTTGTAAGAAGATATATGGGCAGATTGGAGGAATGGCAGATTCAGTGCTTTTCCGTATTGACAGCAATTGTTGTTACAATCTGTCTGCTGTACATAGTATTGACCTTTGGGGTACTGATTCCCAGAAAGGCAGCATCCCGATATCCGGAAAAATGGATTTCGGCTTTTATCAATCCGCTTTATTATTTTGTACGTATTGTAGCCCCTTTTACTATCTTTATATCCGGTTCAGCCAAAAGAATATTATCGCTGTTTGGTATTAAGGGACTGGATGAAACAGCAGATGTGACCGAAGAAGAAATTTTGTCGTTGATTAATGTAGGACACGAGCAAGGCGTTTTAATGGCGAGTGAAGCGGAAATGCTTACGAATATTTTTGAATATGGCGAGAAGGAAGCCAAGGATGTCATGGTGAACCGTAATAACATGATAGCGATTGACTGCAACATGACATTGCAGGAGGCTGCCGCGTTTGTCCTTGGAGAGCATAATAGCAGATTCCCGGTATACGATGGTACAATAGACCACATTGTGGGAATTTTGCACTTGAAAGATGTTATGCGAATGCAGCGGAATGAAAAATTGATAAATAAACCAATTGGGAAGGTAAGAGGACTGCTCAGAGAGCCATTGTTTATTACGGAAACAAAGAAGCTGAATGATTTGTTCAAGAAAATGCAGGCAGAGAAAATTCAGATGGCTATTGTAATTGATGAATATGGGCAGACAGCAGGCTTGCTTGCTTTAGAGGATATTCTGGAAGAAATCGTAGGAAATATACAGGATGAATATGACGAGGATGAAAGCTATATCAAAGAAAGCGGTAAGAACGAATATATTATAGATGGTATGATGCCGCTTCGGGAACTGGAAGAGAAGCTGGATATTTCGTTAGGAGAAGAAAACTTTGATACCGTAAATGGTTTCGTGATTTCCAGATTGGAACATATTCCAGAGAAAAATGAAGAATTTGAATTTCAGTGTCAGGGATATCTGTTCCGTATTCTGGAAGTGAAAGAACGCATGGTTCAAAGTGTTATGGTGTCAAAAGTAGAAGTGCCCGAAGAGGAAGAAGAAAAAAGCGGTCAGACAGTTGAAGAAATCAAAGAAAAATGATAAGATAACATATTATGGGCTTTTGGCGTTTGACAAATGCTTAGGTAAGTGACGAAGAACAAAGGAGAGAATAGAAATGTCAGGACATTCAAAATTTGCGAATATTAAACATAAGAAAGAGAAAAATGATGCTGCAAAGGGTAAGATTTTTACCATCATTGGAAGAGAAATTGCAGTGGCAGTAAAAGAGGGTGGTCCGGACCCAAGTAATAACTTTAAACTGGCACAGGTTATTGCCAAAGCAAAGGCAAATAATATGCCAAATGATACAATTG
>CAYVUF010000182.1:0-5091 GCA_964454605.1 uncultured Bacteroides sp. | reverse complement strand
TTGCTAGATTCCTCGGATTCTTCTAAAAACATCACTCAATTCCTTTCAGAAAGCACCTGTAATAAATCAGGTGCTTTCATGTATCAAATATCTACTTTTATTTTTTACGAACTTTGACAACATAAATTACACATACGATTATAAGAACAAACATAATAATCGCTAAAAATATCCATGCAATCAAATTCTGACTATCTCCTGTTTTAACCACACCTGTGCCAGTAACATTACTTGTGTCCGGCTGTTCAAGCTCTCCAGTTCCTTCGTAAATGTCTGATGTTCTTGTATCGCCTTCTTCATTAGTAACATCTTCAGCAGCATCTTCTGAATCAGAAGAATTATCATTTATCACTCCTATCACTAGAAATGAATCGGTAAATTCTGTACCGTATTCGTCAATAAAGGTTGCAACATAGCTATTATCACCTATCTGAGTTACACTCAAAGAATCCACACTAAAGTCTGTCGCGGTCTGATCGGTTATATCATCATCAAAGTGCAAAGTAACTACTACATCTGACTTATTATAATTATTACCGACAACGATAGACGGACCACCATACTCTGCCGTAATCGCATTTACAGGAAGGTAACCCTTTACACCAAAGGATGCTTCCAATTCTTTATTATTATTTGATTTATCAGTATAATAAGCTAAAAAAGTATTATTTCCTCTATTTTCCACTTTGATTCCAGAAAATCTCGAAGCCTCTACTTCAAATCCTTCTTCTTTATCTGTATCATCTGCATAATATGCTGTCAAAGTAACATTAGCAGTATCATAATTATTTCCTACCCATATAACAGGACCACTATATACAGCTTTTATTTCACCTATCACTCGTTTCCCTGGCACCACAAATTCTGCAGTAAAGGTTTGATTCTCAGGGTCAATATAAGTAACAGTATACGTATTGTCACCTACTTTTGTTACTTTTAAAGAATCTACATCATAATCATCCGTAGACAACAATGTATAAGTATCTGTACTGTTCTGATATGCTTTAACAAGCAAATCCTCTTTATTATAATTGTCGCCAATTGGTACTGGATTTCCAGTGTATTCTGCAGTAATAGAACTAATATAATCTGCTTGCACGAGATAGAATGTTTTTTTAACTTCTCTCACATTTTTCAAATCATTCAGCGTAGCTTCTACAACATATGTGCCTGCTTCTTGACTACTATAAGAATTTGTTGTAGCAGTTAATGTACTCGTTCCATTTTTCCACGAATAAGATATCGGTAAAGCTGTATTCTGCAATTTAAAAGTCGATTCAATCTCTGCTTTCATTACTGCTGTTTCGTCTGCATCCGTCGTGAAAAAATAAGTTGTTCGATTGACATCGTTTATGTAAGAACCTTTATCCTTTAAAAAAATACGATGATCTTCTGTCCAGTCATAATTCTTTATATTAGTAGGAATAATACTTCCTTTGACTGTAAAATCTGTAACAGTATCATGCCCTACTGAAAAGATATTTTTTCCATTAACCGACATATCTGTAATACCCGAAGCAAAATCAGAAGAAACAATTATAGCACTAAGATTATTTTCTTCCTGATATAGCATTCTGGTCATATCTGTAACGGAAGACACTGACATACCGGACAAATCAATACTTTGCAAAAGCTCCACACCATAAAAAGATTCATACATATTTTTAAGCGCCACAGGATTCATCCTATTGATTGCTGCTTGTACTGTATCTGACGGTAACCTTTTACAATTCTTATACATACAACCCGCATCTTGTAGCATTTCATAGGATGCACCTGAACCTGATGTTAAAGTACTTAATTTTTCACAATCTCGATACATCGCTTGTGCAAAAACAACCGCGGATGTATTCCAATTAGATGCATCAACGGAAGTTAAAGATACATCTCCATCAAATAAATATGCAGCATTAGTGGTCGTTGAAGTAATTAATTTCGGAATATTTGCTGTTGTAAGACCGGTACAACCCAAAAACATCGCAGAACAATCCTTAAGACAAGGGGCTTCATTTGTGACTGAAATATTTGCAAGGTTTACATCATTCATAAACATACCGGAGGATGTTTCTAATACGTCTAAATTCCAACCACTGATATTTACTGTACTAAGGTTTAAACAATCTGCAAAAGCCATAAAAGCATTTTTTAAAGAACACGTATTCCATGAAGATGCCGGAAAGCTAACAATACCACTGTTATAGAATGCACCTTCTATGTTAGTAAGCGCTCCAACATTCCAACTTGCTACTGAAACACTACTAAGGCTTACACAATCTTCAAAGATATGTGAAATATCTACGACAGCATCCATTCCCCAATTTGTTGTATTAACAGAACTTAATAATTCATCTTTGGAAAACATATAGGAAGCATCTGTCACTTGAGCCAAGTGCCAACCTCCTAACGCATTATTTCCTAAAGAATTCAATCTCTTGCACGAAGCAAACATCCCTTGTGTGTTTGTTAGCACCACAAGATTAGTTTCTGAAAAATCAATCTTGCGATAACCACTTGCGTAAAACATATATCTAGTATCAGTAAGCACTGGAAATGATGCATCCTTTAGTACTAAAGTTTCCCCATCTATTCCAGAATTGAAAAACATTGCAATGGCATAGGTTAGCTGTGGTGCGCTAAATCCTTGCATATCAACATTATTCATATTCTTACACCAAGCTGCCATTCCAGATGCATCCTGTAACACTGGCATAGCAGAAGTCATAGTAAAAGAAGTAATGTTCTTATTATTTGCAAACATATAAACCGTCACTTGATCTTTAACAAGATTCAAAGCATCAACTGACACATCACCAGTAATTACAGCAAACCCCTCGTCAGAGCTTCCCCAAAAATTTGAAGAAGGACTTGAATAATCTATTTTACTTCCGGCAAACATAAATGCAGTAGAATATACATTCTCAAGATTCCATTTGCCAATATTATATTTTTTTGTATTGTCAGATGGGTCACACAGTAATCCAAGGTCATTACAACCAGCAAACATAAATGAGGCATCCTCGACAGATGAAACATCTAAATCTTTAAAATTAGGCTGATGCAAGGATTTACATCCAAATAACATATATCTGGCATCTTTCACATTTCCAAAACCATATAGGCTATTTAATAAACTGTTACTAAATCCGCAAAGAAGTGCTTCATCTCCATAACACATGGCTGCCACATCCGTAACAGATGACATGTCGTACACTTCGCCGTCGCGAACAAAAATTTGAGTCAACGATGGAATTCTTGCATACATACCACCCATTCTTGTGACATTAGAAGTATCCGCATACATATAGATGGTTGTCAATTTCGTAAAAACACTCTCTTTGATGCTTGTAGGCTGTAATGACTCAGAATTTAGGTTAAAGAAAAAAGTCATATTTCCACTTAAGGAAATATCATCTGAAAAATACATTTCTGTAATATCCGCATCGTAAGCACTCCACGGTGTTACTGATGCAATATCCGTTGCAGGTGCTCCAACCGTTGCACCTGCAAAACTAATCGGTCTTGATACATTCAATTCTACCGTTCGTTCTGTTGCCGGAATCGTTATTTCACCCCAGCCGGTTGTTTTTTCATCTCCAAGAGTCTGCTCCGTTTTAAAATCCGCAGATACAGATGGTTGTTCTGCCGAAAAAGATGATACGGCAAACCCATATTTCTTTGTTCCGGTGCTATACTTATCAAGTAAACTTATCGTACCATTTCCGGTTACATACAGTTTCGTATCATATATAAACCATACAATATTACCATTATCCAACGTACCATTTGCTGTAACATCCGAATTATATACCGCGGTAATCGTCATATCTTTTGTTGGAACAACAGATGATGTCGCCATGCGACATTCATCATACAACCATGCAAGAACATCACTTTCGGCTGGAAGATTAATCGTACTCCCATCTGATACCTGTTCTGTAGAAATATCCATTCCGTACACATCTTTATAAGTAATCGTATGAGTATCTGCTGCAAATGCTTTATTGGGAATCGCAATTCCAATGAATAAAGAAAAAACAGCTCCCAAACACAAAAATAATTTTCGTTTCATATAGTTATCTTTTCTCCTCCTCTTTTTTTTCGTATTTGTTACATTAATTGTGGATGAATAAGTCAGCGAAATGCAATCCTTTTTATTTTTACATAACGCAAAAATAACAAAAAAATAGCATGTTACGAACACATCGTTCATAACATGCTATTTTATGTCAAAATCTATGCAAGAACAGATATATAGCACTTTGCCATATCCATTCTTACGTCTACGCTCCTGTCTAATGTAATGTCATCTGTAACATTTCACTTTCTGCTTGGCTATACTCATCTTCTGTATAGCCAAGATCAAAAATAGCTTCTTTTGTATATCCCTTACGGAGCATCCTTTGTATCGTGTTCATACGTTCTTGTTGCACTCCTTCTGAAAATCTTTCCCTTTCTATCATCTGCAACGTCATATACTCCACTCTCCATTCTTCTTTCTTTCTGGCCTTATTAACAGCTTCATCCAGTCGTTTCACAAAATAGCTGCTGCCACCTTCTCCTGCTATATAATGCAGGAAATCAGACAGCTCATAAGAAACATCATCTGCTGTTCCCTCCGGCGTTAGAATCACTTTCTTCGTTTCATCTCCCAAAAATAGAGTTACATCCTCGTTACATCGGTTCTCAAATGTATACAGATGCAGGTCCTTTTCCTTAAAAGGATTCTTTCTACAAATGAAAATAATATAGCTTTTCTTAAGCATCCCATAATCGGCACCTCTCTCTATCAGATTCAAATCTATCATCCCCTGATAGTATCTGATTCTTTTGGGCAGGTTCTTTTGGGTAGTCGTCTGCATTTCAATATCAAACACTGTGTTTGCCTCGTCCTCTAGGTAAACATCCAGACGAATCCCTTTTCCATCCGAAGTGATATCAATTTCCTTCTGGTTTGCTAAATATTGAATCTTGCGAATTTTCTCCCCAAGTATCAACTCCAGCATTTCTTTACAGATATCCTCGTTATTCTGCAAAACTTTGCAAAACATAAAGTCATCCGTAAATGTAAGTTCATCATATCCTTTTACTCTT
>CAYVUF010000181.1:0-5102 GCA_964454605.1 uncultured Bacteroides sp. | reverse complement strand
GTTCCATTTTCTGCAATCATATTATGTCCGCCAAAAACCAAATCCTGTGTCGATTCCCCTTCTCCTGCGGAAGTATAAATATAACCAGCAATCAGTTTTGCACTGGCAGATTTCACCAACAGCTCCCGATACGCATCTTTTCCAACGGTTTCATTCGAAGCGGACAAATTTACCAGTACCGTAGCACCCGCTAAGGCATGCTGATTCCCCGGAGAGTCCGGTGCCCACAAATCCTCACAGATTTCACATCCTACTACCAGTTCTTCTAAGGTATCTGCCTGAAAAAGAATATTGGTGCCAAAAGGAATTTCTTCGGTTCCAAAATGGTATTTCTCTGCTATCTGATTTCCCTGTGCAAAATGTCTTCCTTCATAAAATTCTGCATAACTTGGAATGTGAGTCTTTGGAAGAAACGCAAGAATCTTTCCATTCTGAATCGCAGCCGCTACATTGTAAAGCTGATGGTCCTTTTGTATGGGCAGACCAACAAAAACAAGTGCATCTTTTCCTGCCGATTCCTGTGCAATTACTTTGAGCTGTTTTTGGGCTTCCCGCAGCAGCAATTCCTGCAAAAACAAATCCTGACAGGTATAGCCCGTCAGACATAATTCGGGAAATACAATGATTTTTGCACCGCGCTCCATCGCTTCTTTCATCCCATTGCAAATCTGTCTGCTGTTATAGACCGGGTCTGCCACTTTTATTTTAGGCGTAACTGCTGCTGCTTTTACAAATCCATGTTTCATTTTTTGGTTTCCTTCACTTTGGCTTTCTTCAAAATCTGCTTCAATTCTTCCACTGTAAATACATAGTTAGTGTTGCAGAAATGGCAATTCAATTCTATCTCTTTCCCCTCTGCAATCATATCCTGCAGTTCCTCTTTCCCCAGACTGATAAGAACTTTCTCAACCCGTTCTTTGCTGCAATTACAATGAAATTGTACTGGCACTTTATCGGTAATCTCTAATCCCATATCTCCCAGTACCAGTTCCAGAATCTGTTCCGGTGTATTGCCTGCATCTAACATCGCGGTAACCGACTGGATTCCTGCAATTTTTTCTTCCAGCTTCTGAATCACTTCTTCCTGTGCAAAAGGCATTAACTGAATAATAAAACCGCCTGCCTGTTTCACGGTATTATTCCGTTCCATCAAAACCCCAAGTGCCACACAAGAGGGTACCTGTTCTGATGCTGCAAAATAATATGTTAAATCATCACCAATCTCACCGGTCTGTAGTTCTATCTGAGAAGAATAGGGCTCTTTCAATCCCATATCTTTAATCACTGTCAGATAACCCTGCCCGATTGCTCCGCCCACATCCAGTTTTCCCTGCGCATTTGGCGGCATCATTGCCTGCGGTATCTGTGCATATCCTTTGACGTTTCCTTTCGAATCTGCGGTTACCGTAAGTCCTCTTACCGGACCATCTCCTGTCACCTGTAATGTCAGTATGTCCTTTTCTCCTTTTAACATACTTCCCATCATAACTGCACCTGTCATCAGTCTGCCCAGTCCTGCTGTCACAACCGGACTTAAATCATGACGACTTCTTGCCATTTCCGTCAACTCTTTTGTGGTAACTGCAAATGCCCGAATCTGTGCATCTGCTGCGGTAGCTCTTACTAAATAATCTGTCATCTTCATAACCCTGCCTTTTTCTGCTGTTTCTATTGCCAAATGCCCTGCATTCCTGCTCAGACATCCTGTTTCTGTTGTTCTCTTGCAACAAGATAAATTCTTTCACTCTGTTCCGTTACTTCACCATGTGTATCCGCATCGATTGCAGTCACAAACTTAAGGCCAGCCTCTTCCACCAACCCTTTCATCTGTTCCAGTTCATAACCACGCTGATAATGATTTTCATAAAAACGCCGGAAATATTCGTTTTCACCCGTTGCATTTTTCCCATTCACCGGCTTTTCTTTCACAAAAATCGTCAAATCATATTCATTGATTTCTTCTTCCGGATGATAATAATTTTCCCAGATAAAACTACAATCCTCCCGATTCTCCGCAATGGTAGCATCTCCAATAATTTCCCGATATTTATACACCGTATTAAAATCAAAAAGGAACAAACCACCCGGATAAAGATAATTGTTTACCAGACGAAAGGTTTGCAACAAATCCTCTTCCTCCAATAAATAATTTAAGGAATCGCATACGCTGATAACCGCACCTACTGTACCATACAGTTCAAATTCCCTCATATCCTGCATCAGATACAAAATATCCGCACCAGAACGTTCCCTTTTTTCCATTGCAATCTGGAGCATTTCCTGCGAATTATCAATGCCTATCATATCATATCCTCTGGCTGCCAGAAGTTCGGTCAGGGTTCCTGTTCCGCATCCCAAGTCCAATATGGAATTTCGCTCCTGCTGCAAATTATTTTCCGCATATTCTGTTGGAAACGCTTTGCCGCTATCGGATTCTTTCCCATATTTTGTCAACAAACCTACCAGAAAGTCACACCACTCTTCATAAGGTGTTTCATCCATAAAGGTGTCATAAACACTTGCAAAATCCGTATATGCCTCCATTTTTCATGTCCTTTCTTCTTGCGTTCACTCTGTATGCTTATTCCATTCTGCCTGTCTGCTCTGCTGTCACCTGTACGCCTTTTATCATACCACGAAAACTATTTGTTTGGGAACCGATTCTCTCCAATGGAAAAACAAAGGTTGCATATTCCGTAAAAGGCTCCGCATCGCCTAGTGTATCTGTCAATACCCCATTTACATACAGGCTTGTCTGATTCTGCTTTCCTTCTATCTCCAAAGTCACCCATTCTCCTGCCGGAAGAACATAATCGAAAGAATAGTCCCTTCCTTCTCTAGAAAAGCCAACCTGCCCTGTTTCTGTCTGTACCGCTTTAAAAGCAGTTTGCCCATAGGTACTGTCCGCTTCCAACAGTATTTCTTCCAAAGGCTCTTCTTCTGCCAGAAGCTGTCCGCTCTTCTCCGCCGAAACAGTTTCCTCATCCCGATAAACCTGCATAGTAATGCGATAGCTGCCGCCAATTCCGACACATCCGTCATTTTTGTCTGGATAATCCGTTTCCAGATAATCGTTCCGGCCCTGTAAGGTAAGAATTTCCTCTGGTTCCAACAGGGTAAAGGTATTCCGGGAAGCAGCATCCTCCTCTTGCTCCTCTGCCTGCCAGACCGCCTGTGCATAGGGATTACTTCCTGGTGCAGTTCCTATCTTCTCCATCCGCTGCATCCAGTCCCCATAGGGGATTTCACCCCCTATTTCTCCCCATAGTTTTCCGCTGAGAATGCCAAGCGGCTGATAAAAACGGTGGAACAGGTCGTATTCACTGATTCCCACATCCAGATTATCACACATATCATTCCAAATCATATAAGCAGCACCAAGCATCTGCTTTGAGTACGCCGGAATGATTTCCAACTGGTTATAATCATAAAATTTATTGGGTTCCCAATTCGCATACAAATCTTCTGTGTCCAGATAATCATAGCCACCACCGGGAATAATATACAAATGATTGTTCTGCATATTGATAATCGAATAACCTGCCTGATACATTTCCATTGGGTCTGCCCAGATATCACTCCATACATTCATCTGTATCTTATCTGCTGGCGGCATGGTCTGCCCACCCATATTACTCAGGCTTCCCCACAGGCGTACCTGCTTGCCGCTTTTCTCCTGTACCAGTTCCAGAATTTCATTCATATACTGCCGATAACGCTCTCCGTCACCATAATATTCATCCATACCAATATTCACAGTATCTGCTCCGGCAAAAGCTCCTGTATCCTGATTTAATAATTCTCTCCAGATTCCTTTCACCAAATCCACTGCACCAGAATTACTCAAATCTATCTGGTCTACCGCTTCGTTCCGTACCGTCAGCGCATATTCCGGAAAAAGCTTCGTAAGCGAAAGGGAATGCGCCGGCGTATCAATTTCCGGCACAACTGAGATACCATACTGCTTCGCCGCTTCGATAAACGCAGCAACCTCTTCTGTGGTATAAAAATAATCCTTTGACGTAAGTTTTTCTCCTTCGTCATTTACCACACTTGTGTCAACCCGAAACGCACTATATGCAGTCATTGCCTGTTCTATCGAATCCGTTAAACCACTTGTACTCAGTATGGCATTGTCATTCAGATGAAGGTTTAAATCGTTCATTTTATACCATGACATAGTTGTCATAATCTCATATAACATATCCATGGAAACTGGTTTTCTTGCCACATCAATACCGAATCCCCTGACCTCATACTTCGGATAATCCCGTATGATTCCCTTCGGAACTGTACCTTGCTGTTTCAATATCTGCAGAATCGTAATGGTTCCCCAGTAGAGTCCCTGTCTGTCCGTCCCGCTTATGACACATTTGTCAGAAATATTGCATGCATATCCTTCTTCACCCACTCCGGTCAGGAACTTTTCTGTTTCTTTCTCCTCTGTCCCATATCCTAGATAGAAATCACCAGGCCGGACCTCATCTTCCGTTCCTTCCACCACTGCAATCTCATATCCCATAATTTCTGCATACCAGTCCGCAAAGATTTCTGCAGTCTGCTTCCATTCTTCCTGCTTAAGCACTGTGTCGGCTGTGTCTTCTGTCGACTGCCCTCTCTCCGGTTCCAGGCAAGCAGCAACTACAATTCTGGAATGCTCATCCGGGACAAAAACACCGCTGCCACCAGACCACTCTGCCAGTGACGGTATAACCTGCGGCATCCGATTTTTTTCTCCCGAATCTGTTACCGTTTCTTCTGCAGCAGCCGGCACCAAAATGGTAAAAGATGCCGTTTGGGGCTCTTCTTGTCCCTTGCAGTCTTCCACAAGGAACCCAACTTCTACCTCTTTCTCCTGAATGGTGTGATAGACTTCCATATCATCCCCGATTATCTGCTCATAATCTGCGCCCAGAAACGTGAGTCGATACCCCTCTGGTGCTTCTGGCATAGTCAGGTAACGACTGCCATCCTCCCTGCTTACAATTTCCGGCAAGGGTAACTGATAAGCTACCGGCAAATCTGCATATACCTCAAATTCATATAATGATACATTCTGATACAAATTAGAATAATCTTCTTCCGCGAGAGAAACCGCATTG
>CAYVUF010000180.1:0-5106 GCA_964454605.1 uncultured Bacteroides sp. | reverse complement strand
AGTGTGGGCGCTACGGAGAATCTTCTGTTGGCGGCAGTTCTGGCAGCAGGAGAAACAACGATTGAGAATGCAGCCAAAGAGCCAGAGATTTGTGCCTTGTGTGAGTTTCTGACAGAAGCTGGTGCGAAGATAGAAGGAGCTGGTACGGACCGGCTGGTTATTCAGGGAGTCAAAAAACTGTACCCAGTTTCGTACCGGGTTCCGGCAGACCGGATTGTAGCAGGCACCTATGTTGCAGCCTGTTTGTGCAGCGGCGGAGAGATTTTTCTAAAAGAGGCACCGGTTCGGCAGATGACAAGTGTGCTGCAGATTGCACAGCGTATGGGCGCAACCTGTCAGGAGAGCAGGGAAGGTCTGCTTGTTGCCTGTAAGCAGAGGGTGAAGGCAATTCCGCTGCTGCAGACCAACAGTTATCCGGGATTCCCAACAGATTTGCAATCTGCTTTTCTGGCAGTTCTGACAGTGGCAGAGGGGGAAAGCGTTATCAAGGAAACTATTTTTGAGAACCGCTTTCGGATTGTACCGGAATTAGAGAAAATGGGAGCTTGCATTCAGATACAGGAAAAACAGGCAAGGATAGTAGGTGCCAGCTATTTACAGGGGACCGTCATACAGGCAGAGGAGCTTCGTGGTGGTGCCGCGCTGGTGATAGCCGGAGCAGCCGCACAGGGAAGGACGGTTGTTACAAACAGGCATTATATCGAAAGAGGTTATGAAGATATCTGTTCGGATTTGCAGGGACTTGGAGTAAGCTGTGAGAAGACAGATAAGGAAATCCAAATTCCATCGTCCCATTGCGGCAAGCTATTTGGAAATGAGGAGTAGTATGAGCAGCAGAAAGGTTGTCCGAAAAGTAAATAAGAGAAATCCCAATTTAAGACTGGTAAAAAGTGACACTGGAAAAAAGGCACAGGATAAGCAGAAAGTGCAGAAGGTTCGTTTTGGCAAAAAGAAGCGGATTGCAGTTCTTTCGACTATCCTGTGTGTATTGGCAGCAGTTCTGACTGCCGGGTATTTCTATGTTATGAAGAATTATACGATTACAACGGTATATGTAGAAGGCAATCTGCACTATACCAATAACGAAATCATTGATATGGTTATGGATGATGTGTGGAGCCATAATTCCATTTTTTTGTCGATGAAATATCGGGATAAAGAAATCAAAGATATTCCTTTTATTGCAACCATGGATGTAGCAGTGGAAGCCAGGGATACGGTAAGAATAACTGTTTACGAGAAAGCCATTGCAGGATATGTTACCTATCTTGGCAGATATATGTATTTTGACAATGAAGGTATTGTGGTGGAAACTTCAGAAGAAGGAACACCGGGAATCCCGCAGGTAACAGGTCTTTCCTTTGACCATGTTATCTTGCACGAGCCTTTGCCCGTAGAAAATCAGGATGTGTTCCAGAACATTCTGAAAATTACCCAGTTATTGGACAAGTATGATATGACAGTGGATAAAATTTATTTCGATAAAGATTATCAGGTGACCCTGCTATTTGGTGAGGTGAAGGTAGCCATGGGTTCCAGTGATGATATTGATGAAAAAATTATGAAACTTCAGTATATGCTGCCGGAGTTGGAGGGAAAAAGCGGCACTCTGAATATGAAGGAATATACGGAAGAAACAAAGACAATAAGTTTCGAAACAGATTAAGAAAAATGGAAAAAAATTATCGGAAACCAAAAAATAGGGTTGATAATTTGATGAAATAATTATATGATAAACTATATGAGTTCATTTAGAAATAGAAGGAGGAACTACTCTTGCTTGAAATTAAGACGAATGATGCTGAATCTGCAGCTAAGATTATCGTAGTTGGTGTTGGTGGTGCAGGTAATAATGCTGTTAATAGAATGATTGATGAAAATATCGATGGGGTTGATTTTATTGGAATTAATACCGATAAGCAGGCTTTGCAGCTTTGCAAAGCTCCGAAGCTGTTACAGATTGGTGAGAAGCTGACCAAAGGACTTGGTGCGGGTGCGAAACCGGAAATCGGTGAGAAAGCAGCAGAGGAAAGTGAAGAAGAAGTGGCAGCAGCTCTGAAGGGTGCTGACATGGTATTCGTAACCTGTGGTATGGGTGGCGGAACTGGTACTGGAGCTGCTCCAGTGGTTGCCAAATTAGCCAAAGACATGGGAATTCTGACCGTTGGCGTTGTTACTAAGCCTTTCCGTTTTGAAGCAAAGGCACGTATGATAAATGCGTTAAATGGTATTGAGAAGATTAAGGATAATGTGGATACTTTGATTGTCATTCCAAATGACAAGCTGCTTGAGATTGTGGACAGACGTACAACTATGCCGGATGCTTTGAAGAAAGCAGATGAAGTATTGCAGCAGGCAGTGCAGGGAATTACTGACCTGATTAATGTGCCGGCTGTTATTAACCTTGACTTTGCGGATGTTCAGACAGTTATGAAGGACAAGGGTATTGCTCATATCGGTATTGGAAGCGGCAAGGGTGATGATAAGGCAAGCGAAGCAGTTAAGATGGCAGTGGAAAGTCCACTTCTGGAAACAACTATTTCTGGCGCAACCCACGTTATTATCAATGTATCCGGAGATATTTCTCTGGCAGATGCATCCGATGCAGCCGATTATGTAAGAGAATTAACTGGAGATGATGTTAACATTATCTTTGGTGCTATGTATGATGCGAATAAAACAGATACCTGCAATGTTACTATTATTGCAACTGGTATTGAAGAGAAGGCAAATCAGGCGAAAGGTTTAGGTTTCAAATCTACATATATTACACCAACTTCCCTGCAGGGCAAAAACACAGTGGGAACAGGTGCAGGACTTGGAACTTTTAGTGCAGCCAATATGGGAATCCGGTCAACTGCAGCAACACAGACCGCTGCTGCACAGCCAAATGCGACAGCACAGACTCCGGCGAAACCGATTACTGGTATTAACCGTGCAACTGATATCAGAAGTTCTGTGGAAGAGAAGTCTTTGAAGATTCCGGATTTCTTACAGCGTAAGTAGTTTGAAAATCAGCCTGTCAAGGTGATTTTTTTCAATCGGCTATTTGTTTCCGAGTGAAAGCAAATAGCTTTGCTGGCAGATGCAAATCGGATATTTGCATTGCTTCTTTGCAACAAGTTCCACAGAAATGGGGATTGGTGTGAAAGAAACAGAAGCGAAATGAGATAAAATGGAATAAAAGCGATAAACCATCAGGGTATGATACTCTGGTGGTTTTTTTTGTCGTAATCTGTCGGAAAGGGGCAGAAAATATTCTGGAAATGCTCTCACAATTTGACAAAATAATTGCCAGGTATTCTTTATAATAGAGCAGAAACAAGGAGGTGGAGCGTGTATTACAAATTATATATTGACAGTGTATTTTTCATTCAATTCGTAATGAATCTGTATCTGTTATCCATAACGGGAAAAATTCTGAAATGTACTGCCACACATGGGAGAATTTTTCTTGGAGCCTTACTGGGAGCCGGAAGCATATGTCTGGCTATGGTATTACCGGTTGGAAATATGCAACTCAGGCTTTTTTGTGGAATTATACCTGTCAGTATGTGCATGATGCGAATGGTATTTAGGATTCCTTTTTCCAAAATGCTTTTCAAAAGCAGTCTGTTTATGGGGATGAGTGGTTTTTTCTTCGGCAGTATTATTTTATGGCTGGATAAAATGACAGATGGTGGACTGTTAAATGGGGAAAAACTGGGATATGGTATCTGGTCAGCTATTTTTTATGGCTATGTGGGATATCTTTTTCTCCAACTCATAGTACAGAAAGGCAGACAGGAGAAGAAACGTGATATCCGGGAAGTATATATTCCGATGCAGGAGCGGAAGGTAGCACTGAAAGCACTAGTAGATACCGGAAATCATTTGCAGGAACCGGTAAGTGGTCTGCCAGTGTGTATCGTCAGTGAAAGTGCGGCACAGTTTTTAGAAAATTTTTTTGTACCGGAGCATTTCCATGCGATTCCCTATCGGAGCATTGGAAAGAAAAGCGGAATACTGGAAGCCTATGAGCTGCCGGAACTGATTATCAAAGGAAGTTATCAGGAAATTCATCAAAAAGGAGTCATTGTTGCAATTTGTAATGCAGGGATATCAAAAGACAGTACATATCAGATGATATTACATCCCCAACTATTGGATGACTAGGAGGAAAAGAAATGGTTTTAAAAGTGGCAATTCCCGGCAAGGTGCAGTTTAAGATGGTGAGTAAAGAGGCCAGATTTTTTATTCCCAAGCAGGGAGATATACATTATATTGGTGGAACAGAAGTTCTGCCGCCGCCCTTAGAGGTGGATAAAGAGAATGAAATTATCAGTGATTTGGGAACAGAGTATGAAGACGAAGCCAAAGCAATCCTGATTGAACATAATTTACGACTGGTTGTGTACATAGCTAAGAAATTTGATAATACAGGCGTTGGTGTAGAGGATTTGATTTCGATTGGAACGATTGGACTTATCAAATCGATTAATACCTTTAATCCGGAGAAAAATATTAAACTGGCAACTTACGCATCGCGCTGCATTGAGAATGAAATTTTGATGTATCTGCGAAGAAACAATAAACATAAAATGGAAGTTTCCATTGATGAACCTTTGAATGTAGACTGGGATGGCAATGAACTTCTGCTTTCGGATGTGCTGGGAACGGAGGAAGATGTTATCTATCAGAATCTGGAGAATGAAGTGGAGCGGACACTTCTGGTAAAAGCAATTGCCAAGCTGTCGGAACGGGAACAGACCATTATCAAATTGCGGTTTGGGCTCGGCAAAGCAGATGAAAAGGAACTGACTCAGAAGGAGGTTGCAGAATTACTTGGAATTTCCCAGTCTTATATTTCCAGATTAGAAAAAAAGATAATGCGCAGGCTAAAAAAAGAAATACTTCGGGAAACGTAAGAGGGAAAAGTGACAGGAAAAAGCAATCGGGTATTCGCTGATATTCGATTGCTTTTTACATGAGAAAAAAGTATAATAAAGTAAAAGTTTAGGCATGCGGGGGAATGCTTATGGGAGAAAAGAAAACGATTCTGATTGTAGATGACGACAGATGGAATCTGGTAACAGCCCAGAAACTGTTGCTGGAGGAGTATAAAGT
>CAYVUF010000179.1:0-5107 GCA_964454605.1 uncultured Bacteroides sp. | reverse complement strand
TAGTACACTTAGTAGAGTGAGGTGAGGCTATGATTATCATAGATTATAAAGATGCAAGACCAATCTATGAGCAGGTGGCAGAGAAATTTAAAGAATTGATTTTAAAGGGTGCTATGTCACCGGATGAGCAGATGCCATCGGTCAGAAATCTGGCAATGGAATTATCCATAAATCCCAACACAATTCAGAAAGCATATGGAGAATTGGAAAGACAGGGATTTATTTATGCAGTAAAAGGCAGAGGCAATTTTGTTTCAGGTAGTGAACAGCTTTTGCAGGAGCGAAGAGAAGGGTATATGAAGCAGATTCTTGCACTGGTGCAGGAGGCGGTTGAATATGGCATAAGCAGAGAGGAAATCCTTGCAGAGATTGCGAAAGGAGAAGAGGGAGTATGATAGAAGTATATAACGTAACCAAGACCTTTGAGAAGATTAAGGCAGTGGATGCAGTCAGTGTTACGATTAAAGAAAATACAGTTTTTGGACTGATTGGAACAAATGGTGCAGGCAAAAGTACGATGCTTCGTATGATAACAGGTATTCTGGAACCGGATGAAGGAACCATAGCCATCGATAATATGCCTGTTTATGACAATGTGGAAGCGAAGAAAAAGTTTTTCTTCATAGCAGATGAACCGTATTTTTTTGCAAACAGTAATGCAGAAACCATGGAACATTATTACAGCAGTGTGTATGCAACCTTTCAAAAAGCAGAGTATTATAAATATCTGGAAAGTTTTAATCTGGACAAGCATCGGAAGATAGCGACTTATTCGAAGGGGATGAAAAAACAGCTTGCCCTGATTCTTGGTATATGTGCGCACACGAAATATTTGTTATGCGATGAAACGTTTGATGGACTGGACCCGGTTATGCGGCAGGGAATTAAAAGTATTCTGGCAAAAGAAATGGAAGAGAATGGGTTAACACCGGTAATCGCTTCCCACAACTTAAGAGAACTGGAGGATATCTGCGACCATGTTGGCTTGTTACATAAAGGCGGCGTGCTTTTATCCAAGGATTTGGAAGATATGAAATGCAATATCCAGAAGGTACAGTGTGTGTTTGCATCCGTAGAGGATGAATTGAAAGTATTAAGCGGATTGGATGTGCTTAAGAAAGAACAGAGAGGTTCCCTGAGAACCATTACGGTTCGAAGCACCAGAGAAGAGATTATGGCACGTTTTGCAACCGTATCTACCATTTTCTTTGAAGTACTTCCTTTATCTTTGGAGGAAATTTTTATCAGTGAAACGGAGGTAGTGGGCTATGACATCAAAAAACTTATTCTGGGTTAGAAGCAGAGAAAATAATAAGCGTAGAATCTGGGTATGGATTGTCAGTATTCTCTTACAGTTGGTTTCTTATCCGGCTGTTATGACGATGTATTTGAGCCGTATACAGTTCTGGAATAAAGAAGGAATGTATCGGAATGCCGCAACCAAGACTGCTTACCAGAGTGCTTTGTATGAGGCGGCTGCTGATGCAGTGGGATTTCAGCCAAGAGTGATGTGGATTATTCTGTTGTTAGCTATTTTAATCGGAATACAGGGTTTTTCATACCTATATGACAGGCGAAAAGTGGACTTATATCATAGCGTGCCGGTTTCGGCAAGAAGCCGTTATGCGGTAATTTATGTTAATGGCATTTTGTGTTATTTGCTGCCCAATGTGGTGAGTCTTGTAACCGCTTTGGGAATTGCAGCAACACAGAAGGCAGTAAATTACAGTGTTTTGGTGGAATGTGGTTATGCCTTTGTCATGAATCTGCTCTTTTTCCTGTTCCTTTATCATATGACGATTTTGGCGGTGATGCTTACCGGAAATCTGCTTATTACCGGAGTTGTACTGCTTGGTATGTCGTCCGCAGATTATTTTGGAGTGCAGTTATACAATGAGATGAGGTATGCTTTTTTTGAAACAGCGGACCGATTTTTTACCAGCTTTGAACCTCGCCTGTCGCCTATCTTTGATTATGCGGACAACATTGACAAGCTGAAATGGGAAAAGGATTTGTCCAAAATTGGTGCAGTGCTTGCGCCCTTGTATCTGAAATGGACAGTGTTAGCGGTTATTTTTGGAGTGCTTGCTTATTTCTGTTATCGGAAGAGAAAGTCTGAAGCTGCGGGAAAAGCAATTGCTTTTGAAAAAGTG
Organism: uncultured Bacteroides sp.; assembly: GCA_964454605.1. Taxonomy (GTDB): domain Bacteria; phylum Bacillota; class Clostridia; order Lachnospirales; family Lachnospiraceae; genus UBA3282. Next base: position 2,954 of record CAYVUF010000179.1, on the reverse strand, counting down.
AAATCGGTTTTCAAAGTTATCACAGCGGTGATGGCAGGTGTTGCAGTCTGCTATCTGGTGTATGATGCAGTTTACTATAATGTATGGATTACCGTATTTGCCATGCTTGTGGGAACGTTATTATGCTGCGGTGCAATGGAAGTCATATATGAATTTGATATCCGGGCAGTGATGAAACATCTTGTTTCAACCGGAATATCGGTGGCGGCAGTTGTGTTTATTTTTGTTATTTACCAATTCGATATTCTGGGATATGATAGTTATATTCCGGCAGCAGAAGATGTGGAAAGTATAGCCTTATCAACCGTAAGTTATTACCATGATTACTTTGTGGAAGATAATGGTTATGAATATATCAATACAGCAGAATATTATAGACAGAATATGTTTCTGACTAGCGTGGAAGAGGTATGTGAACTGGCGCGGAAAGCACAGATTACAGACAACGAAGAGATGAAGGATTGCAGGGAAATCAGTGTGCTGTATCGTTTGAAATCCGGCAGGGAAGTTGGACGTACTTTTTATGTGGATTTTGCAGAGGAATCCAACGAACCGTTGTTGAATCAGATTGTTGGTAGCAACGAATATCTCGCAGGGGTTTACCAGATTGTTCAGGCAGATGACATATTGGATAACTGGACACTGGATATCACTTACAGCAATGGAATCATTGAAACCGCTTTGTCCTATACAGATGCGAGAGCGCTGAAAGAAGCCTGGTTAAAAGACATGAAACAGTTTGATTATTCTTTCGCTAGGCACAACAGAATCTGTGGGGAGATTGAACTGTTTTTCACAGATTACTACAATGTGTGGAACTTGCCGGTTTATGACAGCTTTGCCAATACCATTGCTTATCTGAAAGAAAAAAATGCTTTCTATCCTGAAAACCTCAATCCAGAGGATATTTCAAGCATTATCGTTACGAATTATCATAATGACGAGGAGAATGGAGCAGACAGCGAAGGCGTAGTAGCAGAGGAAGACAGAGTTGTTACGGAAACCTTTACCAGTCCGGAGGAAATTGCTGAGATTGCAGCACATATTTATCCAAATTCACTGGAACTGATTTGGAATCCTTTGGATGAAACCATTGGAGAATATGAGGTTATGGTTAATTTTAAGACAGGTAAAGAATATCCCTATGGTTCTGCATACTATTATTTCCAATTTTTGAAGGATGAAGTGCCGGAGTTTGTACAAGAAGCAACCGCATTATCAGAGGAGTAGAGAATGAAACGGACAGAACCGGTTATTGAAGTGAAAAATTTATATAAGATATACCGGGTAGGGGAAACCAGAGTTAAGGCTTTAAACGGTGTGGACTTTACGATTAACAGAGGAGATTTCTGCTCGATTGTCGGAACTTCCGGTTCTGGCAAGTCCACACTGTTAAATATGATGGCAGGGTTGGAGAAACCAACGAAGGGTGAAATTATCATTGCCGGGGAGCATATGGAAAATAAAACAGAGAATCAGTTGGTTGCCTTTCGAAGAGAGCACATCGGTTTTATTTTTCAGTCTTTCAATCTGATGGGAACCATGAATGCCATAGAAAATGTAGCATTGCCGCTTACCTTTCAAGGGGTGGACAGAAAAGAGCGAAATCGCAAGGCGGAAGAAATGTTAGAGCTGGTGGGACTGACAAAGCATAAACTGCACAAACCGAATCAGATGTCTGGAGGACAGCAGCAGAGAGTCGGGGTGGCAAGAGCTTTGGTGGTGGAGCCTGAGATTATTTTTGCGGATGAGCCAACCGGAAATCTGGATTCGAACACCTCGGTAGAAGTCATGAATCTGATGAAACAAGTGGTAAGAGAGAAAAACCAGACGTTGGTTATGGTAACTCATGACAATTATCTGGCAGGATTCGCGGATATCATCTTTCGTATTAAGGATGGGAAAATTGTTGAAATCGAAGACAGAAGAGAGTAGACAGAAGATATAAGATAACGGATAGAAGATAGTAGATAGAGGACAACACAGGCATACAATGCTGACAGGGAGGATATTGTGAAAAAGAAGAATAGGAAAAAGCAGATATTGGGAGTGATGCTGGCAGCGTTCTGTTTCATGGCAGAATCTGCGGGAATCACAGCAGAGGCAACCACCGGGGCGCAGACAAGTGCAAGCGGACAGACTAATGCAGCCGGACAAACCAATGAAACAGGTCAGAACGAGAATACACAGGAAAATGGCAGTCAGAATCCGGTATATGTGGATGACAGCAGTCGTATCATCAATGATGATGACCGTTTTGATGCAGACGAAGACCTTCTGTATTATATGCGGAGTCTGGAAGTGCGGTATCGTCTGGACGAGAAAGTGATGGAGAACCTTCATAAGGTATTTGACAGTGCAGTGTATTATATAGCCAATACGGATATGACGGTTTCTGAATTGGAATCTTATGTGGCACAGACGAAGGGCAGTCTGGAATCGGCGGCAGTAGCCAATGTGACGGTTACAACCAGTGAGTTTCTGCAGGTAGGGGACAACTGGACGACTCCCACAGTGAGTTATGGGCAGCAGGTGGCAATTGTTCTTCCACTTATCAATTTTGGTACGGAAGAATTGAACGACTTGATTATTGAGCCGAAAACTTCCACCGTTGTTTCAGAATGGCCATTTGTACCGGATAAAACCAGTTATTTGCAGACAGAGCCATATATTCCGGGAAACCAGACCTATACAGCGGCTATGGAAAATCGCAGGGAGTTTACCTTTTATTTTACGGCCAGAGAAGATGTTATGAGCGGTTATTATCCGCTGAGTTTCTACGTCTGGTATACCAAGGCTGGGATTCGTTGTGAAGAACCGGCAGAAGTGACGGTTTATGTCAAAACGGTGGGGAGACCTGGAAGCGGCAGCATCGGCGGCAGCGGAGAGGAAACCAGTGGCGCAAAGCCGAGAATCATCGTAACCGGATTTGAAACAAATCCGTCAACTGTTTA